>JAEZDQ010000215.1 GCA_023433225.1 Bacteroidota bacterium
CTGCAGAGCCGTCAAAACCTTTGGCTATTTCCCAAGGATGTCCATTGGACTTAAGTTTTGATTGGATATCCCGCGCCGTAAAATCAATGCCCAATGTGATTTCTTGAAAATAATCCCCGGCAAACTCTTTCCGGATGTATTTTCCCGCTTTTGAAATCTTCAAAACCACCTCGGCTTCATAATGAATCTCTGAGCTGAAAGCAGGCATGTAAAAATCCCGTCTCGGTGAGAGCAAGGACGTATCGGGTTTCAGAAAAAAAACCGGATTTTCAGGAATTTCATTATTCAATTCTTTTGCATGTTCCGCATAGTTTCTTGCAATACAAATAATTTTCATGTGACTTTTCGGTATTTTCTTCAAAAATAGGCAATATTAATATACAAATTCTAATTGGACAACTTCAAAACCCTATCGTATAAAAAGGAATTAAATACGGTGGATTCGACTTTTATACTTAAATTTGTTTGCTGAAAGAATTCATTAAAAAAGAAATGAAAGTAAGGCAGATTTTTGGTTTGGTGTCTATCGTAATTATCCTTATTACCATAGGCATTTCCTTTTTTTGGAGCCCCATTTTGTGGTTATTTGTAATCATCATTCCCGTGATTTTAATGGGGATTTTTGACATGGTACAGAAAAAACATGCCATCCGGCGAAATTTCCCCGTCGTCGGCCGCGCGCGTTACCTCTTGGAGAGCATTCGTCCGGAAATCATGCAGTATTTTGTGGAAACCGATACCGAAGGTCGGCCTTTGGACAGGGTAACCCGAAGCATGATTTACCAACGCGCTAAGAATGTGACCGATACCGTTCCGTTTGGAACGCAAATGGATACTTACGAAGCCGGTTACGAATGGATGAACCATTCCATGTATGCCGGAAGAATGAAAGTAGATGAGGATCCGCGTGTCATGATTGGAGGGGAACATTGTACCCAACCCTATTCTGCAAGTTTGCTGAACGTTTCGGCCATGAGTTACGGTTCCTTAAGCAAAAATGCGGTATTGGCTCTTAATGGAGGAGCCAAAATGGGTAGATTCGCCCACAATACAGGTGAGGGGGGAATCAGCCCTTACCATTTGGAAAAAGGCGGCGATTTGATTTGGCAGGTTGGAACCGGTTATTTTGGTTGCCGCGATGACCACGGAAAATTTTCACCTGAATTGTTCGAGAAGAATTCCAGGATTCCCAATGTGAAAATGATCGAACTCAAAATTTCCCAAGGCGCAAAACCGGGTCACGGAGGAATTCTGCCGGCGAGTAAAAATACCGAAGAAATCGCTGCGATTCGCCATGTAAAACCGTTTACAAAAGTAGAATCACCCCCATCGCACTCCGCTTTCAAAGACCCGGAAGGATTGTTGAGGCTGTTGCACCAAATGCGGGAATTATCGGGAGGAAAACCCGTAGGATTCAAACTATGTATCGGCATTAAACAAGAATTCATAGACATTTGCGAAGCCATGGTACGTACAGGCCTGAAGCCCGATTTCATCACCATAGACGGTGGAGAAGGTGGTACAGGAGCTGCGCCCGTGGAATTTTCAAATTCCCTCGGGATGCCCATGTTGGACGGATTGGCTTTTGCGGTCGATACACTTCAGGGATATGGATTAAAAGAAGATATCAAAGTGATGGCATCCGGGAAAATCACCAGCAGTTTTCACATTGCACGCGCATTGGCAATCGGTGCAGACCTATGTTGCAGCGCTCGTGCCATGATGTTGGCGATAGGTTGTATACAAGCTTTACAGTGCAATAAGAACACTTGCCCCACCGGGGTGGCTACTCAGGATAAAGAATTAATGAAAGGATTGGATGTGACCGATAAGACCGTACGGACTTATTTTTACCATAAGAATACGATGAAGAACTTTGCCGAATTGATTTCTGCGGCAGGGCTTATTCATCACAGTGAAATCGACCGCAGCTACATTAACCTCCGCGTAGCCATGAACCAGGTAATGCGCTATGACGAATTGTATCCGGAAGTAGAAGCGGGTTCATACCTCGACCGAATGAAAGTTCATTCTTAATTCAATAAAATGCCCGAAAATATTTCCATCGAAGAAGCAATTCAAAAAGTGGAACTTGCGCAACAGGTTTTTCAACAGCTTAACCTGCAACAAAGCAAACGCCCGATTGATAAGATATTAAAAATCGGGGAAATATTATTGGATAATAAAGAAAAGTACGCTCGAATCATTACATCGGAAATGGGTAAACCCGTTTTCGAAGCGGTTGCTGAAATCGAAAAATCAGCTTTGAATTGTGAATTCTACGCTGAAAACATTTCCTCGTTTTTAAAAGACCGAAATTATGAGACCGAACGCTATAAAGCCATTGTAAGGTATGAACCTTTGGGTGTGATTTTGGGCGTGATGCCTTGGAATTTTCCTTTTTGGCAGGTATTCCGGTTTGCCGTTCCGACTATTTTGGCGGGCAATACGGTAGTGGTCAAACACGCCAGCAATGTGCCGGAGTCTGCTCAATTGATTGAAGAAATTTTCTTAGCTGCCGGATTTGAAAAAGGCATTTACCAGAACCTTTCGTTGGACAGTAAACTGATTCCCCAAATCATCGAGCATCCGGCTATCAAAGCGGTTTCGCTTACCGGGAGCGAAAAAGCCGGCTCATCGGTGGCTTCGGTTGCGGGAAAGGAAATCAAAAAATCGGTGTTGGAACTCGGCGGCAGCAATGCTTTCATCATCATGGATGATGCCGATTTGGATAAAATCATCAACATCGCGGTCAATGCCCGTTACCGGAATGCAGGGCAGAGTTGTATAGCGGCCAAAAGATTTTTGGTTCAGGAAGGGATTTACGAAAAATTCCTCGAAGGGTTTACCCAAAAAGTAAAAGCATTGAAAGTCGGAGACCCTTTTGACGAAGAAACTCAAATCGGCCCGCTGGCCAGAGTGGATCTGGCGGAAGAAGCGGAAAAACAAGTAAAAGAATCGATTGAATTGGGTGCGAAACTCATCTTAGGCGGAAAACGCGAAGGTGCTTATTATTATCCTACAATTCTTACGGATGTAACGGAAGAAATGCCTGTTTTCAAAGAGGAAACCTTTGCGCCGGTGGCGGTAATCCGTCAATTCAAAACATTTAAAGAAGCGGTTACATTGAGTAATTTAACTTCCTTTGGGTTAGGTGTTTCCATTTGTACATCAAACGTTGAGGAATATGCAAACCAAGTCCATTTATTTGAAGAAGGCGCGGTATTTTTCAATGAATTGGTTCGTTCCGACCCGAAGCTGCCTTTTGGCGGCGTGAAAAAATCCGGGTTTGGAAGAGAACTTTCAAAGGACGGAATCCGTGAATTTACAAATGTAAAAACCATCTTCTTTTCCCAACTTTGATTGATGCTGAAAAGTTTAATAATAGCACTTATTTTTCTTGCGGCCATCCCGGCTTCCGCCCAATATAGTTCTGCGCAAATAGATTCCTTGGTTTTGGAATTAAAGAAAAATACCATCATCGACAGAAATGATACGGAAGTAATCAGCATTTTGAACAGGCTTTACGACGAAATACTTCAGTCCGACAAAGGAGAATTAGAGCCGGAAACTCCGGAAATTTTAAATAGTTTTTTACAAAATAATGGTTCAAAAAATTCCCATATATTAGCCTTGTTTCTAATTTATCAGGATTATTTCACCCAATTGATTCACAATGACATAAGTGAAAGCCCGGATTATCAATTGTTATTGATTCTAAAACTGGAAGCGGAAATTAAAAACCTATATGATGAAATTCCCGTTATAATATATGTTTACAAAGCAGAAGCTTATGAAACAAAAGGATTAAGAAACGAAGCGAGAACCGTTCTTCAAGAAGGTTTGAAGAAGTACTCAAATTCTATTCCATTGAAAGTATATACTTATCTATACGAAAATGAAGCCCAACAAAAAGAGGATTTGGTAAATCACCATTCCGAACATTGGATGGTCAAGCAATTTGGCATACGGTAGGAAACATATATCAGCATAGCAATTTTATTGTATTTTTATTATTTTTAAAAAATAATAACATTTATGGATTTACATTCCGGTTTGCCCTTTTGGTTGGTCAAGAACCCTTTATACAACCATTTTAATCCATTAAGAGAGAATTACCAAACAGAAGTCGCCATCATCGGTTCCGGGATTACGGGCGCATTGGTTGCTCATGAACTTTGTAAAGCAGGTATTCCCTGCGCTGTTTTTGATAAAAGAACCGTCGCCAACGGGAGTACTGCTGCCAGCACATCCCAATTGCAATATGAAATCGATGTGCCACTTTCCAAAATGGTGAAAATGGTTGGAGAGGAGAAGGCAGTCAATGCATACCATGCCAGTTTAAAGTCAATCAAAGACATAGAGAAAATATTGAAAGAAGCTAAAGTGGATGCCGATTTCCGAAATGTTTCCAGTCTTTGGCTGGCTTCCAACAAAAAGGATTTAAAGCTTCTGGATAACGAATTTGAAATCCGTCGTAAACACCAAATCCCGGTTGAATATTTAGATGCGTCGGCATTGTTAAAAAAACATAATATAGAGGGCCATGGTGCTTTGAAAAACGGGAAAGCCGCACAAATGGATGCTTACACTGCGGCCACCGGGTTATTGGATTTCCATTTGAACAAGAAAGAATTGGATTTGTTTTCGCCAGTTGAAATCATAAATTGGAAAGAGCAGAAAAACGGTTATGAATTGCTTACGAAAGAAGGTAAAAAAATAAAATGTAAATTCCTCGTTATTGCTGCCGGGTTTGAAGCCGGACAATTTCTCCCAAAACAAGTGATGAACTTGGTTTCCACTTATGCTTTGGTTTCTAAACCCGTCGATGAGTCTCAATTGTGGCCGGAAAAAAGTTTGATATGGGAAACCAAAGAAAGGTATTTCTACATGCGTACGACCAGTGATAACAGAATGATGATAGGAGGGGAGGACGAAGTTTTCCAAGACCCGGTGAGGCGCGATAATTTGCTGCGTAAAAAAATCAAAAAACTGGAAAAACAATTTGGGAAAATCTATCCGGAAATCCCGTTCGAAACCGATATGGCCTGGTGCGGAACATTCAGCACCACCGAAGACGGATTGCCCTACATCGGTCATTGGCCGGGAAAAGATCGAATGTTCTTCGCATTGGGTTACGGTGGAAACGGGATAACGTTCAGTACCATTGCTGCGCAAATCATTCGAAATATTCTCCTTGGAATTAAGGACGAAAGAACGGAAATATTTGGTTTTAATCGATAAAAAATTCCCCACATCATAATTGAAATGAGGAATCCGGGTATTTAACAAAACAATTGAGGTTTACATTTTACTAAGGTTTCCCGAGCCCGAATTTTCACATCGATTTGTTCCGCTTTGCCTTTGTAAAGAATATCACCCGAGCCGGCGGAAACTGCCGTGATTTTTTCGTCTGCATGGATTTTAATATTTCCCGAGCCGGAATTGCTGATTTTCACATTTTTGGATTTCAACTCAGCAGCCTCTATATCGCCCGAGCCGGAAATACCGGCTTCGAAATTGGCGGTTTCACCGGCCAATTCTATGTTGCCCGAACCCGAAATCGCCGCTTTTACCTGTTGTGCCTCTGCATTCGCTTTGATATTTCCTGAACCGCTCAAAGCGACTTTGAATTGGGGAACTTTATGGACGCCTTCCGAAAGGATGTTTCCGGAACCCGACAAACCAATTCCCTTTAGATTCTGTGCATTTACATAGACATTCACTTTTTTATAATTTCGGAAACTGAATCCTTTTTTATGCCGGATGACCAAAGTATTGTTCTCGACTTCCACTTCAATGTTTTTCAATACATCGGATTGGCCTTCGAGGATGATTTTCCCGTCCTGTGGAGAATCCCGGATAAAGACATCAAATGCACCGGCAGATTCGATTTCATTGAAACTTCTGTCCGTGTTGCGCGTTTCTTTGATGATGTTCCCGTTGGCATCCTGCGCGCAGGAATTGACCAGCATCAGCGTTGATAAAATTAATAAGAATGTTTTCATTTTTGAGTATTTAATTATTGAACAAAATTGATTTTTGCGCTGCCGTATGACATATTGATGGCGATGGAGCCGGAAGCGTTCGAAGTTTTTCCTTCGTAATATGAGGAAGTACTTTTCTCTATTTTTTTGGCCATTTGAACGTTGGAAGGATAAATAAGTTTACCGTATTTCATGTTGGCGGTAACGGAATATCCGGCCGCAGCTTCTATTCCTACATTCAACGAAGCATAATCCGAGTCAACGATTAATTTTTCAAAACCCTGTTGGATCCGTTTGATCGAGAGCGTTCCGTAATCACCTGAAGCCACCAGAGAATGCGTCAAAGTTCCGAGTTTAATGTTGGTGTAATCCGCAACGGAGGAGACTTTGTCTACTTTAGTTATATTGAGGTTTCCATAATCCATCTGATTGATCAGGTCGTTGATGTGACCCAAGTTCACATCCGTATAATCTACGTTCAGGCGGAGAACTTCGGCGCGGGTCAACTCCAATTTGCTGTACGCGGCATCGATTTGGGCTGCTTTTACATAATCAATTTTGGCATTGGTCACATAAGCAAGCCGAAGATAATTGATGGGATTATGCAGTTTACCGAAAGTCAGGTTACCGTATTTCAGGTCAATGTTCAGGTTTCCTTTGGTCTCGTCAAGAAACAGATTTCCGTAACGGTTTTCGATGTTTATATTGTTGGTTTTCGGAAGCCTGACCGTGTAATGAATGGATATATTAGTTTTATTGATTCCTTTCACATCGGCCACGTGGGTGGTGGCCGTGACGGATGAAGCGGTACCGTTGAATGCGACCGATATACCGTCAAAACGTTTTTTCACCGCTTTGGAATCGCGTCCATCCACCTTGATTTCCACACGGATTTCGATTAGGTTTTTATCCCAAGTCGTCATGGTTACATTTCCGTATTTATTATTGATGCTGAATTGTGCATTGGAATCTACTTGAAAGGATTTTTCAATCACTTTGATTTCTTCGGTAAAATGAGGTTCGGATGCCTGTGTGGTAATTATCAGAACCAGAACCGTCAATAGGCTAAAATAGGTTTTCATCTGTTGTGTTTTTAATTTCTTGTTTGAATTCAATTTGGTTCAATACCGATTCCAGAACTTCGATTTGGAGTTGAAGGTTCATCATCACCGATTTGATTACTTGCGGGTTGCCGCCGCTTTGTTTCAAGTCGGCCAAGAGCTGTATATAACTTTTTTGCAATAAATCCAATTCATGGAGCGAATCTTCGATAAGAACTTTGTTTTCCGGATTTTTAAGTGATTTGACCTCTTTTACTTTTTCACTCACCACGAAAGCAAAATAATTTTCCGCTTCCCCAAGCTCGGGTGAATATTCCGCCAAATCCAATTTCTCTCCTGTTGGCTCAGATTGGAATTCCAAGGCGAAATACACGGCCAACATCAAGGCTGGAACCAATACCGCAGCAACTTTCCAATGATCCAACCTGAATTTTATCCGTTCTTTATTCTTATTTAATTTTCGCAAAAACCTTTCTTCATGGCCCAAAGGCAATTCAAATTCGTCTTGGAATTCAGGTTTGCTTTTTTCAAAAAAATCTTTCCATTTATCTTCCATCATTTCAATTTAATAAGGTTACTAATTTGTTTTTTGCCCGGTTGAGCATTGTCCGGGAATTTGCATAGCTCATGCCGAGTATTTCTGAAATTTCCTCGTGGTCGTACCCTTCGAGGTAATACAGCGAAAGAATAATCCGGTAATTTTCAGGCAATTCATTCATGGCATTTTTAACCGCTTCTATCTTTTCACTCAGGTCAATTTCCTCTTCCAAACTTGGTAAATACAGGTTATCGGTCGATTCGGCACGCTCATACATTTTGTCCTTTTTCAAATAATCCAGTGATTTATTGATGACAATTTTTTTCAACCAAGCACCGAAGGTCACTTCCGCTTTGAATTCCTCCAGTTTATCAAAAGCGGACAAAAATGCGTCCTGCATGGCTTCTTCGGCTTTCATGTCGTCTTTGATGATATTTCGGCTGATCTGGTACATGGATTTTGCATATTTCCGGTACACGGTCATCTGGGCTTTGCTGTCGCCTTTTTTGCAGCGTACCAACAATTGTTCTTCACTATTTAAATTGAAAATTTTCAAAGCCTCAAATGCATTTCACATAAAAGACGAAAGTTCCGGAAAGATTGTTACATATTTTTAAGAATTTTATGCAGGAGTTTCTATAACTTAGTGGAACTTAATTTTAAAACCATGTTTAAAAAGTGTTTTTTCCTGCCATTTTTGATTCCATTGTTCACATTCTATTCTTGTCAAACAAACACGGCTTCGACAAATGACAACGCCGCGGAAACTGAACTTTGGGAACAAGGAATTTCAATGGTTACCGGTGAAATTACGGGTGTAAAGCAGGAAAAGGACGGACAGACGATTCGTCTGAGAGACAACAAAGGAACTGAATATACCGCGGTCATCAGCATCCCGAATTTAGGGGAGAAAGCGGGCCAGTATCGGGAATTTAAAGTTGGAGAAACCATCAGTTTCAAAGGCAACCTCAATCCGGATAATCGAATGGTTGTCAGGGAGGTTTTGGAAATGAGATAAGGATGTTCATTTATTTTTGTTGTATAATTATATTAAACAAATGATAAACTTATCTAATTACTAAAGAAACCTTTATAGAAGTACTTCGTATGTTGAAGGTGCAGCGACACAAGTAACAAAGACACGATACGAGAGAAACGTTTTTGCAAGAAACGAATGCTTAAAACATTATGGCTTTTCATGTTCTGTTTGCGACTTCAACTTTGAAAAATTTTATGGTAGTTTAGGTTACAAATTCATTCACGTTCATCATTTGACACAAGTAGCAACAATAAAACAAGAATATAAAGTGGATCCTATTCAGGACTTACAACCTGTTTGCTCAAACTGCCATTCAATGCTACATAAACAAAACCCTTCGCTGACAATTCAAGAATTAAAGAAAATAATAGTAAATGACTGACGAAACATGGATTTATCGTTGATTATATGTTTTTTTATACGCCTCAAATTCCTTCATCAAATTTACTTCAATGGATTTGGGCATCCGGCGGGTAGCCTCAAATTCAGTCGTGCTGAGTGAAGGAAATTCCGACCGAGACGGAATCACTTCAATGGAATTTACCAACATATCGATTTCGATTTCATATTGTCTGTAAGCAAGCGAGTGAAAAGTATCATTCTCAAAAACAGGAACTTCCCTTTGTTCAATTAAAAAACCTGCGTCCGCTTCCGAATCCACATAATGGGTCGTTACTCCAATCGGTTGTTGGTTGTGGATGGCCCATTTCAGCGAATCCAAACCACGGACATTCGGCAACCAGCCGGGATGCGCATTGATCAATTTATGATTTTCAACCAGTTCATCAGGCAACAATCCCGCACCGGCAATCAGGACATAATCATAAGGGTTTTGATTCAAAAACCCATTGATTTCATCCGCTTTTACAGCTTTAAATCGGAACAACAACCGCTCGCAGAAAACCGCCGGCATCACATCAATGGCCGTGGAAGGTCGGTGCGCATAAATAGGCTGAAATGGATTTTCGCGCTGTACGAAGGGCAATCCCAACACCGTCACATTCTGGTAGCCCTTTGCTTTTAACTGAAATAAAACGTCCTGCGTTTTCCGGTGGGGGGTGTTGTAGGAAATGACAACGATTCGATTTTGGTTCATTTTGAAAGTATATATTTTTTATGGTAATCAACGATAGAATCAATCGGTTTCCGAACGATATGCCCGATTTCCAAATGAAATTCGGATCCCGCGCTGCGAATGAAATCCTCGTAATAATGTGCTACCGAACCAATGAAGTTCACCTCAGAATCCCGGGCTTCCGCAATCGGCATGACCTGGTTCTCAAAGAAATCCCGCATCGACGTATAAATCAAATGCTGGAAAAATGGTTCATCTTTATATTCATATACGAATTTGCTGAACGAAGCCAAGTAAGCATTCGCAAGCGGCTTTTGGTAAACGTTTACATTCAAATCCGTAATCGTCAAACCATACGCCTCATCAAATTTTTTCGCCAAATGATCCGGCATTTTTTTTGAAAAATAAGCATGGAGTAATTTCTTGCCCATATAGCAACCGCTACCCTCATCACCCAAGATATAAGCCAACGAAGGCGTGGCTTCCTTCACATTCCGGCCGTCAAAATAACAAGCGTTCGAACCGGTCCCCATGATGCAAACGATGGCAGGTCTTCCGCGGTAAACCGCATAGCAAGCCGCCAGCAAATCATGACCGATGGAAATTTCGGCCTCACTGAAAAACCCCTTGATGCCCTCCTTTACAATCTCCCTCAGAAATTCCGCCGAGCAACCTGCTCCATAGAAATAAACATGGCTCACCTTGTCGGCAATTGCCTTCAATTCCTCATTCAGGTTGATTTCTTTAGAAATGGCTTCCGCATTGATATGGTAAGGATTAAAACCAATCGTATGGGTACGAAGGGATTCCACATGGCTTTCGTCTAAAATAACCCAATCCGTTTTCGTTGAACCACTGTCTGCAATCGCAATCATTTTAATTTTTTTTAGAATAGGTTAAAAATACACTTCCTGAAACCGCTGTGCAAATTTTAAACACAAAGGCTTCCAAAATATTTAACATCCGTTTCAATTTATGGCAACCTGAAAGTAGTTATCTCAAAAATTCCGTTAATGCCCGTCGTCTTCACCCACAACGATTTCGGTGAAAGCCTGGCGTTCATTCCCCGCTGCGTCTGTCAAGTAAATCCCTAAATGGTAATGCCCTTCCTCGATCGGCAAACCATTGATAGTCAACGGAATTTCAATTGTATTCAAGAATTCAAAACTTTTCAAACCCGGTTCAATTGCTCCGGTTTTTGTATAAAACCACTCCCCGAACTCTTCCATGCCTTTGTGTGTATGCCCATCTTCTCCGATGTGGATTTCGATTTTATAAGAACCCAATGCCAAATTATCATAAAATCCGGCTTCCAAACTAATCGATTCTCCCGGTAAAAATGCCTGATGTTCTGTCGGTGAGTCTAAAACAATCACCGGCTTCTCTGTATCAACCGCTTCGTCATCACCCGCACAAGCTTGAAATGAAAAGGCGCATATTACAATACCTATAATGCTTAATCCAATGTTTTTCATAATTATTTAATTTATTGATTATTAATATTCTAATGAATTTATTTAATTTATTAATTTAGCTTATTGTTCCCCAGTGGAATCCGCAAAATGAGCTGGATATTTCTGCCCGTTTCCGGAATTTCCAATGCCCGGTAAAAACTGATATGGTTCCAGTATTTTCTGTCTGCGATGTTGTTTACCGTCAACAGCAAATTCGCCCGGAACGAACCCCATTTCAATTCCGATTCGATGCCCGCTCCGAAAATTGTGTAGCCATCCGTTACTTCTTCATTTTGCGCAATCCTGTTCTGTTTTGCCGCCGCTTTCACATCAAACGAAACCGCCAGTCTTTCCAAAAATCCCTTCTGTTTGAAAATCTCATAATTCCATTCGCCAAATACCACCAACGGAGGACTGAAAGGAAGCGGATAGTTTTTAGATTGGTCTGATCGAATTTGCCGGTTATATAAATATTCAACCCCCAGAAAAGCATCCAATCTTTCCCAAAATTGCTTTTCGATTTTTAATTCGGCTCCTGTCAACAGTGCTTTGCTTTGATTATACCCATAAACTTGTCCTCCATGCGGAAGCGGTGAAAAAACACCGGAAGGCTCCAGAAAAATATAATTGCTGAAATAATAGACATAGGGATTCAATTCAAAATTCCAATCTTGTGGATGATAGGAAATCTTCAAATCAGCTGTCCATCCTCGTTCCGTATTCAAATTCGGATTTCCTTTTTCATGCCGGAACGAACCATGGTGAATCCCGTTCGAAGCCAGTTCAATCGCAGAAGGCATCCGGAAGCTGCTCCCCACATTCAGGTTGAAATCCAAGTTCCGTCCCGGTTGGTACAAAACTCCCGCCGAAAAATTAAAGTTCTTATAGGACTTTTCCAACTCCATACTCCTTTGTGCAAACTCAGCCGCTTGCTCTTCCGAATGCCCGTTTTCCGATAAAAAACGATACAAATATTCATCGTAAAAAGCCTGTATTTCCATGGCCGAATAGTCAAAACGGATGCCGTAATCAAGATTCCATTTCGGATGAATTTTCCATTCATGGGTCAGGTAAGCGGCGATGTTGAACCTATTGAATTCGGGCAATAAAAAATTGTAGCCTTTAATGGAATTCTTTTGGAATTGGGATTGAACACCTGCACTGACTTTGTTTTTTCTTGAAAACAAATATTGGAATTTTACCTGCGCGTCAAAACTATGCAAGTTAAAATCCAATTCCAGGTTGGGGTCTGTTTCCGGCAAAGGTTGGCTGTTCCCATAATGGGTATGGAACAAGCTCCATTCTTGCCGGTGGTTATTTTGAAACCCGAAAAGAAATTGCAAAGTATTGGGATGAAATTTTATAGTATTTTCACTTGATAATTTAAAATGGTTTACATTCTGGTAAGGGAATCCGATATTGCGCCGGTCACCGTCGTCCTGAACCCTTTCCAATGCCGGAATTCCGTGTGCCCCCGGGAAAAATCCGATTTTCTGGTAAAAATTACTCCAACTCAAAACCGATTCAAAAACGGATGAAACATAACCCATTTGTGCGGACATCGAATGTTCTTTCCCGGCGGTATTTTTTAATTTTTCATTGTAAATCGGAATTTTGCGCGTCAAGTAAATAATTTCATCCGTAGGAATGGAATAGTCCGCGAAATCCGTATAAGCAGCAGAAAATTTATAATAAAAATCTTGTTTTCGGTATCGGAGATTAATCGAAGAACCTAACGCTTGGTTCACACTCCGCCCAAACAAAATCCAATCGCCAGAAAAAGAGTTGGGTAAGGGTTTCGAATTATTATTCAAGGCGATTACCCCGCCGATAGCATCACTTCCGTAGGCCAAAGCACCGGAACCTTTCAGGATTTGAATTTCCTCTACATTCCAGGGGTTGATTTCCAATCCATGATCGGCTCCCCATTGTTGTCCTTCTTGTTTAATTCCGTTTTCTGCAACCAAAATCCGATTGAAGCCTAAACCTCGGATTATCGGTTTGGAAGTCCCGGAGCCGATTTCCATGGCTTGGATGCCGGGGATTTTTTCCAAAGATTTCGCCAAAGAACCTGAATATTCGAAATACAGGAATTCCCGGTTCAGCGTTTCTGAATTTTGGACCGTTGTTTTATGTGAATGGCTGATAAGGGTTTCTTCCAAAACCAGTATATTCCTTGAAAGGGTGAAATGAAGGATTTGGTTTTGATGAGCTTCGACTTCTTCAACCTTTTCATTGAACCCATCCAAAAAAAGATGAAACACATAGGTTCCTTTTTTCAAAGAAGGAAAATGGAAATAACCGGATGAATCCGTAAAAGATTCATTATCATCAATCTTGACCCGAACACCGGTTAATGGATTCTTCCGTTCATCGGTTATTTTCCCTGAAATTTGAATTTGTGAATAGGCATTCATTCCCAACAAAACAGGAACAAATGCAAAAATTAGCATGCGCATACTTTAAACTTAATTTGAATTTCTAAAAACCGCTAAGCGGCAATCAAAGTCCGATAATTAAGTTTGGAAAGGCGGTGCGCGCAGTTGTTTATGGGAATTGAACTTAAAAACATTTAAGCCGGAATGCACGGCCTCGTTTTTCTTTTCAACAAAATCAACATCAAACGGAATTTCGAATAGATTGACAGCCCATTCAGTCTGAGGAAAAAATGTGAAATCACAAAGATTACAATGGGTTTCATGGTGATTCTGAAACGATAAATCAGCGTGGGGCAGATGTTGGTTTTCTGAAAGATGGGAGAGGTGCTCCAATTGATGGATGGGCTGTACCAAAATAGCCAGCAAAAAAACGATTGCTGTGCAAAATTTTGTGAATTGTTTCCCGAATCCCATTTTGCAAAGATAAGGTTTAGGGTTCTATTTTTTTCAATTCCTTTAAATTCTTGCCCAATCTTCTGAGGAAAATCCCGTAAATGATGCCGTAGTACAAAAGGGAGAAAAAGATAATCAGCACGGAAGTCACAAGTGCAAGGCCGAATCCGACACCTTTTGCGGTTTCACGGATCTCTTCGTCCGACATATTTCCTTTGTCATAATCATGGAGAAAAATCTGTTGTCCCATTTCGAAATACATGGGAAACATAAAAGCAATCGTCAGTACAATCCAGATAATGATGAACCAGAAAATAGCTTTCCGGAATTTCATAATGCTTTGAATCAACTGCTTTACGGAAGATTCGACGGATATTTTTTTATAAAAATAAAATGTCAATGCGACGAAAACAGCCGAACCGATTAGACTGGTATGTGAGATGTATCCATAGGTTGCCAAACTTTCTTCACTCATGATTTCTTTTAAATGCGAGCTTACAAAATGGCTTCCGGAAACCAACGCCCACACGGAAATTCCGATTGCGAGTAAAAGTTCTACCAAGGTGATGATAAAAAGCCAATGTATGGAGTTGACAGATTTCCGGTGTATCATTCGGAAAATTTGGTCTTTGCCGTAAGATTTCTCATCGGCTTGTTTTTTCCAAAGTGATTTCAAATCATCTAATTCATCATGTATATGGGGATCGTTGTTTGTCATTTCAGTGGGGGTTCATCATTTCTTTCAATTTCGTTTTGGCCCGGTTCATTTTTACGCGCGCATTGACCTCAGTAATCCCTAAGGTGCCGGCGATTTCGCGGTACGGCATATCTTCCAGATACAGGAGGATGAGTGCCCTTTCTACGTCATTTAGTTTTTTTATGCTGGCGTATAAAGATTTTAATCTTTCTTCGTATTCTTCATCGTAATCATTTGATTTTATGTTGAAAAAACTTCCGTCATCAAGCGAAGAAGTTTTTATGGTACGGCTTTTTTGCCTGAACAAAGTAATGGCCGTATTCAACCCAACGCGGTACATCCAAGTGCTGAATTTAGAATCGCCTTTGAAAGAATCAAATGATTTCCACAATTGTAAAACGATTTCCTGAAACAAATCTTCACGCGTTTCCGGGGTATCACAATAAATCCTACAAACCTTGTGTATGATTCCTTGGTTTGATTCTATAAGTTGCGTAAATTCAGTTTCTTTAGATTTCACCGTGTCTTACAATTGGTAAACAAAAATAGCGAGTTGTTACAAATAATTTGAATTATTTTTAAATGAAGAAACCCTCGCTCGTACAGAGCGAGTGTATTCCCCCTAACCAACTTAAACCTAATGAAAATAGTGTTTTTACTATTTCCATGCCAAATATAAATGAATATTTTTTATAAAAAAATTATCCGGAAAATTTTTAGGTTATTTTTTGGATAATGAATTTATTCCCAAAGCCAATTGGAAAGAATTTGTTTTCCCAAATTCGTCATATAGCTTTCCGGATGAAATTGAACACCTCTTACATCAAGACTTTTATGTCGAAGGGACATAATATGACCCTCTCTGTCAACCGCTGTAATTTCCAAACAAGAGGGAAGGGGAGGCTCTACCACCCAAGAATGGTAACGTCCGGCGATAAATTCATCTTCTATACCTTTATATATACACTCATCAGGCACCGTTATTTTAACCGGCTTGGCCGAACCGTGGAAAACAGTTTCCAGATTCAGGAGTTTTCCGCCGAATACTTCCGAGATTGCCTGCATCCCCAAACAAACTCCTAAAATGCTTTTGGTTGGCGCATAAGTTTGAATGATTTCCGGCATGATTCCGGCTTCGGAAGGGGTTCCGGGACCGGGCGAAAGCAATATTTTATGGAATTCGTTTGCTTCCCCCAATCGGATTTCATCATTGTAACGAATGATTGGAGCACAATTTAATTCTTCTAAAAGATGAGCCAAATTATACGTAAAACTATCGTAATTATCAATTAACAATACTTTCAATTCTGGTTGATTTTCATGGCCTGACTGGGCGTTATTTTTGAAATCAAGTAGGAAGGAAGCAGTAATACAACAGCAGAAATCAAGATGGCACTGAGGTTTAAAACCAGAATATAAGTCAGATCTAAATAAACCGGTGCCGATGAAAGGTAATAGTTCTCAGCCGGAAGTTTGATGATTTTAAAATATTTTTGGGCCATCAATAACCCCATCCCCAAAACATTCCCGACAACCAATCCCGGAAACATAATGAAAACCGCATAGTAAACAAATATCTTGCGAATCCGCCAATCCGTTGCGCCCAATGTTTTCAACAAACCGATTGAATGCGTCCTTTCCAAGATCAAGATGAGCAAAACCATTACCATATTGATGACCACCACCACCATCATAATAAAAAGAATGACAAAAATATTCGTATCGAAAATGGCAATCCAATCATTAATTTGGGTAAATGAACTTGAAGCAGATTGCGCATACAATTGAAAATCAATACTTTCATTTACCTGAGCCGCAACTTTGTCTAAATCTTCGATGTCGCGTGTAAAAAGCTCGAAACCTCCAACGGTAAGGCTGTCCCATTTGTTCAAGCGTTGGATTTGTTTGATGTCGCCAATGATGTAAATATCATCGAAATCCTTGATGTCGGTAGCGAATAAGCCCGTGATCTCAAACCTTCGGTAAATGGGTTTGCCGGAATCTTGGATGAAGTAAGCTACAAAAGAACTGTCCACATCCAAATGCAGTTCTTTCGCAATTTTCTCAGGTAGTATGATTTCCGCGCTCAACCGCCTTTCTTCTATTTTTGGGAACCGGCCTTTGGTAATATAATTCTGGAAGCGTTTCGTATCGAAATCCGTCCCAACGCCCTTGAGCACAACGCCGCTGAAATTATCGGGCGTACGGATGATACAACTCTTGGTCGCGATGGCTTGAACATGGACGATTTCGGGAACCGATTCAAATTCAGGATAAAAATTCTGTTGTAGGGAAACCGAATCCGAATTGAAAGAGAGGTTACTGTTATAAGGTTTAATGGTAATGTGGCCGTTGAAATCCGCCAATTTTTGTTTGATTCCTTTCCTTGCGCCGATGCCCGTTGAAAGTGTAATCAAAGCCACCATAATCCCAATGGCAACGGCAATTTGTCCGATACGGATAATCGTAGTAGAAAGGTTATTTTTACTACTTTTACCGAACGCAATTTTTTTCGCAAACCACCAAGAGAAGTTCAAATCCGAAAATTTAAAATTATGTTTAGAAAACTTGTCAAATATACATTAATTGCCGTATTTCTGCTTGCAAATTCATCCTTATTTGCCCAAAATGACGACTACGAAAGAATTTATGCCGGCGCCGAACATCCTGAGCTTTACCTCACATTGATGCTCAATAAAAGAGTAGGGGTGGTGACGAACCAGACAGGTATTTTGTTCGCCGGAACCCAACTTTATTCCATGAGCGCGGAAAAGTTAAAGGAAGATATTCACTTGGTTGATTTTTTAATAAGCAGAAAAGTTGATGTTAAAAAGATATTTTCGCCGGAGCATGGATTCCGTGGCGATGCCGATGCGGGTGAAACCGTGAAATCAGGAAAAGATATTCAAACCGGCCTGCCAATTGTCTCATTGTATGGGAATAATAAAAAACCATCTAAAGAACAACTTGAAGATATTGATATTCTATTGTTTGACATCCAAGACGTAGGCGCGCGGTTTTACACCTACATTTCAACCTTGCATTATATAATGGAAGCAGCGGCGGAAAACGGTAAAAAAGTAATTGTTTTGGATCGACCGAATCCGAACGGCCATTATGTGGACGGTCCGGTTTTGGACATGAAGTATAAATCCTTTGTCGGCATGCACCCGGTTCCAGTCGTTTATGGGATGACCATTGGCGAATACGCAAAAATGATCAACGGAGAGAAATGGCTTGCAAACAGGCTGAGTTGCGACTTAGCAGTTGTTCCTTTGAGAAATTATACACACCGTCGGTATTACAGGCTTCCCGTAAAACCGTCACCGAATTTACCCAATGATAAATCCATCAATTTGTATCCAAGTACTTGTTTTTTCGAAGCAATCAATGGAAGCGAAGGCCGTGGAACCGATAAACCTTTTCAGGTTTATGGATCGCCTTTTATAAAGAACATGTCTTATCAGTTTGTCCCCAAACCCAATGCAGGAGCTAAAGACCCTCGGTTCAACGGTGAAATTTGCTATGGCGAAGACCTGAGTGATGCACCTTTTTTAGAAGAAATAAATTTGGAATGGCTTATCCGTGCGTATCAAAATTATGAAGGAAGTGAGCCGTTTTGGATCAAGCAATCCGGAGAATTTTGGATTGATAAACTGGCAGGAACCGATCAATTGAGAAAACAAATCGAAAAGGGTTTATCGGAAGAAACCATCAAACAAACTTGGCAAAAAGATTTGGAAGATTTCAAACAAATCAGGAAGAAATATTTAATGTATGATTGAGGGAATTAATTGGTAAATGTTCCATTATTTACAACTTAACAATTTCGCATTTTCAAAAGTCCTATAATTTATATTATGTTAAATAGAATTTAAAATGATTCATCCTTTCTGAATGAATATTAACAATTCCCCTTCTTCATAAGTTATGCTGATTTCATTTTCCACAGCACGATTGCGAATGCCTATCCGCTTGGACATATCCAAATCTTCACTCTTTAAAGCATATTGTAAACCATTGGTGGTAATGTTCTTCGTAACAGGAAACGGATACAAGGAAATAATTCTTCCTTTATAACCTTCTAATTCGGTATTTTTCTCTGCGAAAAAATAATAACTGTAATCATCAAAAAACACCAACTTGAGTTTGTTTTTGAATTTTAATCCAGAAGTTAAATTCCCGAGGAAATGGTCGTGTTCCATTCCGCTGCTGCCGTAAACGTAAACATCATTATAACCCATATATTCAATCAATTGGAGTGCTTTTTCAAAATCGGTATAATCCTGATCGGGTAATTCTATCACTTCAACTTCAGCAGAAATTTCACCTATGGGCAACGAGTCAAAATCGCCACAAACGATATCGGGTTTGATGTGGTTTTTTCGCAAATAATGGTACGCGCCGTCTGTACAAAAAATCTTTGCGAACTGTCGCAAATCCGGAAATATTTTCGGTGCTTGTCCGTTCAAAAATAAAGCAACCTTATTCACCGGGTAACCATTGAATTTCCTCATGCCCTGCATCTTGGGCAATTTTCCGGGATAGAACGAACAAATAATCGGATAATCGGTTCAGGTATTTCAATAATTCTCCCCTAATTTCTTCTAATTCACTCAATGACACGGTTATACGTTCTGCTCTTCTACAAATGCAGCGTGACAAATGTGCATGGGATGCGGCCATATTTCCACCGGGCAAGATGAAATGGGTCAAAGGCGGCAGCTCCTCCTCCATTTGATCAATCCAATTTTCGAGGCTCTGAATATTGTTTTCTGAAATCACATGGGACAATCTCGGTTTGCCGTTTGCCAAATACATTTTTTCCTGAGGAGTCGCTAATTCCGCACCGATGTGGAATAAATCCTTTTGTACTTGCACCAATTGCGCTATATATACGGAATTGATTGGGGAACTTCTAATCAATCCAATGGATGAATTCAATTCATCCACCGTTCCGTACGCATCAATTCTGATGTGGTTTTTAGAAACCTTTATGCCTCCGTACAATGAAGTAGTTCCTTTGTCGCCGGTTTTGGTATAAACTTTCATTTTTTTACTTTCTTCAAATATATTTATAATTTCTAAACCGAAGGTAGGACAAGATTTCGTTCCGGCTCAATAAAATTCCTTTCATTGTTTTCATTTTTTGTGTAAATTAAACCTCAATTAAAAATCAAAAAATGGAATATAAAATCCCCGCACGGACGCACATCGGCCATATTCACCTGAAAGTAGCGGACTTAAACCGTTCACTTGCCTTTTATTGCGATTTATTGGGTTTTGAAATAACGACCATGTATGGTGAACAGGCAGCTTTTATTTCTGCCGGGGGTTACCACCACCACATCGGATTGAATACCTGGCACAGCAAAGATTCGCCACCTGCCCCACAAAATTCTGTCGGTTTGTACCACACGGCCATCGTTTATCCGGAAAGAAGAGATTTGGCCTTCATTTTAGACCGTTTGCGCAATGCCCGTTATCCTTTAACCGGCGCGAGTGACCATGGCGTTTCGGAAGCTTTGTATTTAGATGACCCCGATGGCAATGGTGTGGAATTGTATTGGGATCGCCCCAAAGACCTTTGGCCACAGAAACCCGACGGGTCTTTGGAGATGTTTACCCGACCGCTTGATTTGGTGAATTTGTTGGAAGAATTATAAAATTGATATTATTCAATTTTCTTGATTTTTTTATTTAATTTTAATCTTAATTTCTAAATTAAAACCATGAAAATCATCAAGAAAATTTTACTGGGTATCCTCAGCCTAATTGTTTTGGTATTGATTATTGCAGCAATAGCACCCAAAGAGATGACCGCAGAAAGTGAAATTACCATTGACAGGCCCAAAGCAGAAGTGTTTGATTATATCAAATATGTAAAAAACCAAGACCATTTCGGCAAATGGCAAAAGATGGAGCCTGACTTGAAAAAATCTTATGAAGGGACCGACGGCACACCGGGCTTCAAATATTCTTGGGAAGGCGATGAATTAGGTAATGGTTCACAGACCATTACAAAAATAGTGGAAGGCGAACGCATGGAATCCGAATTGTATTTTGGATTCGGCGAACCCGCTCAAGCTTATTTCGTCACCAAAGATGCAGGCGCGGGGAAAACTTCAGTCACTTGGGGCATCAAAGGAAAATCCATGTATCCGCTCAACATCATGAATCTTTTCATCAATATGGACAAAGACTTTCAAGAAGGGCTTCAAAACCTGAAAACCGAGTTGGAACAATAGTTATTCATTTGAATTAATACTTAAACACAACACATTAAAAATATTAAAATCATGACTTTAAATCCTTATTTGAATTTCGATGGAAATGCTGAAGAGGCTTTTCGCTTTTACCAATCCGTGTTCGGCGGTGAATTATTCGTACAAAAAATGGACAATGTCCCCGGGATGGAAATCCCAGATAACGAAAAAGACCGGGTTCTACACGTTGCTTTGCCTATCGGGCAAAGTCAGTTCCTGATGGCGTCCGACTGTTTGCCCAGCCAAGGACAGGTTTTGAGCGTGGGCAACAACAATTACATCTCCATCACGGCCGACAGCCGCAAAGAAGCCGATCGTCTGTTTGACAGCCTTTCCGCCGGAGGTGAACTGGAAATGCCCATGGAGGATATGTTTTGGGGAGATTATTTCGGTTCGTTCAAAGACAAATTCGGTATTTGCTGGATGATTAGTTTCAATGAACAACCTCACAATTAAAATTGATTGTTCAAATGAAAAAATTGAATTACAACATCAACATCCAAGCCCCGGTCGAAAAGGTTTTCAAAACCATGCTCGGACTTGAAGATTCGGCCACATACGAATTTTGGACTGCCGAATTTAACCCTACTTCTGCATATGAAGGAAGTTGGGAAAAGGGCAGCAAAATCTATTTTACCGGTGTCCATGAAGGAAAAAAAGGCGGAATGGTCGCGGAAATCAAAGAACATATTCCCAATCAATTCATTTCCATTCGCCATTACGGGATTTTGGATGGCGACCAGGAGATTACAAGCGGAGCCGAAGTTGAGAAATGGGCGGGCTGTCGTGAAAATTATGCCTTCGAGGAAAACAACGGCGTGACAACGGTTTCGGTGGAAGTGGATACGGTGGATGAGCACATTGATTATTTTGAAGAAACTTGGCCTAGAGCTTTAAATAAACTGAAAGAAATTTCTGAAAATTAAGGCTGTATGGAAACCAATAAAGCCAAACATGGCACCATCAATTGGCGTGATTTGACCGTCGAAAACGCGGACAGTTTGAAAGAATTTTACCGCGATCTGGCAGGTTGGGACACCGAAGCAATTCCCATGAAAAACGATGAGGAATCCTACCATGACTACGTAATGAAAGACTCCGAAGGCAATGCGGTAGGCGGCATTTGCCATGCAAAAGGTGTCAACACGGGAATCCCGCCGCAGTGGATTATGTACATCAGCGTTGATAATATCTCTGACAGCGTCGAAAAAGCATTGAATGGCGGTGGAAAATTAATCAAAGAATACAAATCCAAAGACGGAAATTTGGTTTATGCCATGATGGAAGACCCTGCCGGAGCGGTTTTTGCCCTTGCTCAAATTTAGTTTAAAATTAAAATCTCAATATATGAAAAATCAAATACTTGTTTTATTACTGGCCACTTCTCCCCTTTTTATTCAAGCGCAAAACGCAACGCAGAATGACAAAGAATTCCTTTTCAATTATTACCAGGAAACTTTGAATCAACTGGATGAGAACATTTCGGGGCTGACTGAAACCCAGTTGCACTTTAAACCTTCAGAAAATTCGTGGTCCATTAGCCAATGCGTGGAACACATCATTCTGACTGAAAACATGATTTTTGAAATGCTCAAAGGATACATGGCTCAACCCGCCAACCCCGAAAGGCGAAATGAGATTGTTTATTCGGACGAACAAATCATCAAAATGGTTACCGACCGAAGTGAAAAATACAAGGCTCCCGAAGTCCTCCAAGCAGAAGGAAAGTACGATGATGCGGAAACCGCATTCAAAGATTTGGAAAATCAGCGGAAAGAAATTCTGGAATTTATAAAAAATGCAGACTTGGAAGACTTACGCAACCATGTCAGTGATTCTCCGGCGGGGCCAACAGATGCCTACCAATCACTTTTGTTCTTGGCAGGTCACACGGCACGGCATACCTTGCAAATAGAAGAAGTGAAAGCCGATACCCATTTTCCGAAAAATTAAACCCATAATTTTAAACAAAAAATTTGCTCTGAATTTCATATGATTTTCAGAGCAAATTTCATTTATAGTGAAAGCCTTTACAACAATCCTACATTCGTGTCATCAATATTGAAATGCTCAATAACACTTTCATAATCGCTGTAATCGACTTGGTTGTCTGCGCCTTTTCCATAACTTGCCGGAACAAAAACGATCCGGAAAGTTTGGTTGTTGACATAGGATGTTCCGCCTAAGTTAAAGGTGCCTCCCGCATAAATTGCGACATCGTAAATCGAAAAATCAAAATTATAATCAACCTCATGGCCATCCGGCAAATAATAAGTAATCGGGATTTGTTGCCAAATAGGTGCGCCATTCGTCGTAGTTCCGTTTTGAATGTAAACCAATAAAACATCGGTATCGTACATCGGTTGGTTGAATGTCCGTGTAATCATGTAGGAACCGTTTACCAAATCAAAGTTTACGTTTCTCAAATCGTAAACCACCGGATAGGTATCATAATCAACTTGGATTTGGTCGTCATCGCTTTTACAACCTACGGCTGCAAATAAGCTCAATAAAAAAAGTGGAATTATTCTTTTCATAATTTGAATTGTTTTAACTTTCCTTTTCAAATCACGTACCAAAATTTTAAATAGATTTTATGAAAGACCAGTTTTTACTTCGCGACGACATTACTTTTCTCAATTTTGGCTCATTCGGTGCCTGCCCCAAACCAGTTTTCGAAACCTATCAATCCTTTCAATTTGAATTGGAAAATGAACCGGTGGAATTCATCGTCGAGAAAGCACCTCAATATTTAAAAAATTCCCGGCAGGCATTGGGAACTTATTTGAATTGCCACGAAGATGATTTGGTTTGTGTGACCAATCCTTCTTATGGGGTGAATATTATCGCGAAAAGTCTGGACTTAAAACCCAATGACGAAGTTTTGACCACCGATTTGGAATATGGTGCCTGTGACCGCACTTGGAAATATTATTGTGAAAAAAACGGTGCGAAATACATTCAACATAAAACCCGTTTTCCCATCCAATCCAAAGAAGAATTTATTGATAATTTCTTCAAAGGGATTACGCCTAAAACCAAACTTATTTTTATCAGCCACATTACAAGTTCCACCGCTTTGCGCTTACCGGTCGAAGAAATTTGCGCCGCTGCGCGCGAAAAGGGAATCATGACTTTCATCGACGGTGCCCATGGCCCGGCACACGTCGAAGTCAACTTAGGCAAAATGAACCCGGATATTTACGTGGGGGCCTGCCACAAATGGATGATGGCTCCAAAGGGAAGTTCTTTCCTGTATGTAAAGAAGGAATTACAAAGCCGATTTGATCCCTTGGTCATCAGTTGGGGATATGAAAGCGAAACACCTTCCCACAGCCGTTATATCGATTACCATGAAATGCAGGGAACACGAGACTTATCCGCATTCTGCGCCATTCCGGCTACCATTGAATTCATGCAAAAAAACAATTGGGAAACCGTTAGTGCGGGTTGCCGGAAAATGGTTCAGAAAAACGCATGGGTACTTTCTGAAATCCTGAAAACCCGGGCTTTGGCCAAGGTAAATGATGATTTTACAGGCCAAATGTTCAGTTGTGAAATCCAAACCGCGAACCCCAAACAACTCCATGATTTGTTGTTTGAAAAATACAAAATTCAAATTCCTATCATGCAATGGGGCGGAAAAAATTTCATCCGGTATTCCATCAATGCTTTCAATTCCCAAGCGGATTTGGACAAATTATTTGCTGCTTTGAAGGAGAATTTAAAGAATTAGATTAAAAAAAAATAGGCTATAAAGTATCCAATTGGTTCCTTTCCTTGTTTTCACTGATCGTCCAGAAAAAACCGATGAAGAAAAACCGATCCATCGAAGGTTTCATCGCCATGCGGTCATACCACCCGTTTTCGTCCGGCGAATAGGTATAACTATACCCATTGATATTTTTGAAACCAAACGGATTGGATACCGAAACATACAGGATTTTCTGCGGGTCAATCAGGAAAGCCAAACTCAGGTTGACAGTGTTGAACGTCTTTGTCCGTTCCGATAAAAATCCGCCCAAATTCGGATTGGTATAAGGCCTTCCCGAACCGAATTGATAGGTGAAACCGATTTGCGAACGCCAATCTTGGATCCAGTATTTCCCTACAAAAGCCAGGGTGTGGTTGGCTACGAAAGCGGGTTGGGCCTCTACCGGAAAGTCTTTGTACAAACGCTTGGTGTCGATGTAGGAATAAGAAATCCAATATTCCAAGTTGTTGATGTGACTGCCCCGGTTTCGCCAAAAGACATCTACGCCGCGCGCAAATCCCTTTCCATTTTGAAAGTAATTGAATTCGCCATCTGTTCTGACCAGATCTTCATAATCCTTTTGGTAAAATTCCAAACGGATGATTTGCTTTTCTTTTTGGTAAAAATAATTGACCAAATACTGTTTGGATTTCATAAATCCGGCCGGGTTGTAATATCCGATTTCCTGCAAAGGCGATTGGAAATATTCTCCATAAAAAACCGAGAAATTATGGTAACGCGAAGGCTTGTAGGCCAGCGAAACCCTTGGCGAAAGGTTCCATTTGCCCACAAAATCCGAATGCTCCGCCCGCAGGCCCGTTTTGAGCCCCCAGCGTTTGATGAAATACCAAGTATATTCACCATAAACCGCCAAAAGGTTTTCGTTTAATTCCGAAGAAATCTGCTGAAGCAGGTCGCTGTTTTCGTCCTTTCTTCCTATAAACTCACTGCCGAATTCCATATTGTGTTTTGAATTTATTTTCCATTCAAATTCAGATTTCAGGTTGAATCCGAACGCTTCTTTTTGGAATTCATCTACTGCAAGGTGTACATCTGTCCGGCTTTTTGCGAGGGAAAATCCGATGAATCCTTCCAGTTTCCCGTTAAATTGATGCACATATGAATTGTTAAAATAAAAGTTCAAGTCATCCAACTTAAAATTCACCGGTTCAGGCTCGTTTATATCTTCATACACTAATTCCATTTTGGAATATTCCAATGCTGCATAAGCTTTGTACAAACCGTTTTTGAATTGGTGCCTGTAAACTGTTTCTCCGGCATAACCTTCCGGTGCGCGCTTCCATTCATCACGTGTACCCAATAGTTCAAAAGCCGGCCAAAGGTTGTAATAAGCCAGACTCGTGCTCAGTGCGTCTTGCTCCCAAATTCTATTCATTGCGGCACTCACGCCCAAAGTCATCAACCCTAAATCAATACTGTTCTCGGTTGGAAAGTCAATGGTTTCCAAAGCCAAAATCCCGGAAAGGGCTTGGCCGTAGGAAGCCCCGT
>JAEZDQ010000018.1 GCA_023433225.1 Bacteroidota bacterium
CCATGGATGGTGCTCTGGTTTCCAATTTCGGGCCAAGGGTCGGCGAAGCCGCTTTGGAACTAAATAAAAAATTGATCGAGGCGACCCAATAAACCAAGCCCGGAAATTCATCAGATGTCCAACAAACTAATCATTTACCTGGTTCTAAGTTCACTCTTGCTGATTGTTTTAGCAACGGTTGCTTTGTTCATGGGCGTTTATGATTTTGGTGGCAAATCTCCACTCAAGGTTCTGGTAGATATATTTTCCGGAAATCCCGAGGTTTCGGCAAGCGAGAAATTCGTGATTTGGGATGTGCGCTTGGCAAGGATTCTAATGGCTATTTTGATTGGGAGCATCTTGGCCGTGTCGGGAACTGCCATGCAGGGAATGTTTAAAAACCCTTTGGCTACGCCCGATTTAATCGGGATTACGGCAGGTGCCACTTTGATGGCGGCATTGACCATTGTGTTGGGTTCCTTTTTCCGAGATTATGTCCCGGAAATCATCCAACATTCTTTGTTGAGCATCGCAGCATTCATCGGTGCATTATTAACGACTTTATTGGTTTATAAAATCTCAACGACGCAAGGAAAAACCAACGTCGTGATTATGCTTCTCTCAGGAGTCGCCCTCAGTGCATTGGGTTTTGCAGTCGTCGGCTTTTTGATTTATTTGTCCAAAGACGAACAATTAAGGGATTTGACCTTTTGGAATTTGGGAAGCCTTGGCGGTGCAACTTGGGAGAAAAACGGGATTTTATTGATTGTAATGCTCATTTCCTATTCGGTTTTGATTCACAAAGGAAAAGCCTTGAACGCGATGATGCTGGGCGAAAAGGACGCAGAACATTTAGGCATTCCGGTGGAAAGAATCAAAAAGCAAATTGTGGTTTTAGTCGCTTTGATGGTGGGTGCTTGCGTCGCGTTTTCAGGAACCATCGGCTTTGTAGGCTTGATTGTCCCTTATATTTTAAGGTTGATTTTCAAATCCAATTACCAAATCATATTACCCCTTTCGGCAGTCATGGGAAGCATTTTATTATTGGTTGCCGACACGGTCAGCCGAACCATTGTCGCGCCTTCGGAAATCCCCATTGGCGTTTTGACAGCCTTTATGGGCGCGCCGGTATTCATTGCCATCCTCATCCGATTTAAAAATTCAATGTAATGATCAAAGGACACCAAATCAATTATGCCCATAAAAAATACCACATATTACACAGTGTAGATATTTCCGTGCAGTACGGCGAATTCCTCGCGATTGTCGGCCCCAACGGAGCCGGGAAATCTACCCTTTTGAGCATGTTGGCCAATGAATTGGAAAACAAACACCCCCATTCCGTTTTGTTCAAAGAAAAACGATTCAACCAATGGGATTTGAAAGATTTGTCAAAAAACAAAGCCAAATTTTCCCAACACAACACCCATGACATCCCCTTAATGATCAAAGACGTTGTGATGATGGGCCGTTACCCCTACTTCAATTCTACACCAAATGCCGTTGATGAGGACGCCATCGAAAACGCGATGAAGGAAACCGATGTCCTTCATTTAAAAAACAGAGAATACAATTCACTTTCGGGTGGCGAGAAACAAAGGGTTCATTTGGCCAGGGTCATCGCCCAACTCAAGAACGACGTCAAACACAAACTCATGTTCTTGGACGAACCCCTCAATAATTTAGATGTAAAACACCAATACAAAGCCCTCCGCCTCATCAAAGAATTTACCGCCAATGCCAATACCGCCATCGTCGTTCTCCACGATTTGAACCTCGCTGCCCAATTTGCCGACAATGTATTGTTGATGAAAAACGGCAAAGTAGCCGCCCATGGCAATCCACACAAAGTTTTCAACGAAAAAACCATCAGCGAAACCTATAATTTCCCTTGCGCCATCTGCCCCAACCCCATCACCAAAAACCCCATGATTATTTTCGGCAACTAACAATTTCACATTATACAATTTACATTATACACAACGATGAACACTACAATCCATACATTAAAAGAAAAATGGAACCAGCTCAAAGCAGCACAACCCCATTTGCGCATCCGTAACGCGGCCGATGCATTGGGCGTTAGCGAAGGCGAACTCCTCTCCACCAACGTCGGCGAGGGCGTAACGGTTCTCAAGCCCGATTTCGCGGGAATTTTGTCCCAAGTCGAATCATTAGGCAAAGTCATGGCACTCACCCGCAACGACGAATGCGTCCACGAACGCAAAGGCGTTTACCTCAACGGCGATTTCAGCAGCCCCCATGCACAGCTGTTTGTGGGTGACGACATCGATTTGCGCATATTCCTTTCTCAATGGAAATTTGCTTTTGCCGTGGTGGAAGGCGATAAAAAATCATTGCAGTTTTTTGGCAAAGACGGAACGGCCATTCATAAAATATACCTGACCAAAGACAGTAATCCTGAGGCTTTTGATGCATTGGTTGATGAATGTAAGGCAGATGAACAAAATCCGGGAATGGAAACGGAAGCAGTTGCGCCCAAACCGGCTGAAAAAGCGGATCATGAAATTGATGTAGCCGGATTTCAAGAAGCTTGGAAAGAATTAAAAGATACCCATGCATTTTTCGGAATGCTGAATAAATTCGGCGTAAGCAGACTTCAGGCTTTACGCTTGGCTCCTGATTCAACTTTCGCAAAAAAGATTGACAACGAAAAGGTGGTCACCCTTCTGGAACAGGCTTCGGCACGTGAATTCCCGATCATGGTTTTTGTTGGGAATCCCGGAAACATCCAGATCCATACCGGAAATGTAAAAAAAGTGATGTGGCACGGAAGCTGGATCAATGTGATGGATCCGAACTTCAATTTACACTTGGACACTACAAAAATCGCTGAAACATGGGTCGTTAGAAAACCTACCGAAGACGGGATTGTGACTGCGGTTGAAGTTTTTAACAAAGAAGGAGACATCATTGTCCAGTTCTTCGGAAAAAGAAAACCCGGAATCCCGGAATTGGAAGAATGGCGTACTTTGGTTGCGGAATTGGGAAATTAAATTATCAAAAAAGCCCGTAAACCGGGCTTTTTGATTGAGTCACCCCTTTTCCCGATGCCCCGGACAAAACCCGACTGAAACCTCCTTCACTTCCCGCCAAACCCGCCCGAATTCTCCGTCACCCTGATTCCGATAGCTATCGGCATGTCGAAGAAAACTTTTGACTTTTGACTTTTGCCCTTTACCTTCAACATTCTCCCACCAACTACCCTTGAACTCCTGCCAACTACCTAATAACTCCTGCCAACTCTTTCCTCTTTCCTGCCAACTCTTTCCTCTTTCCTGCCAACTCTTTCCTCTTTACTGCCAACTACTTCCTCTTTCCTACCAACTACTTCCTCTTTCCTGCCAACTATTTCCTCTTTTCTGCCAACTACCCCTGACAACTTGTCAGCGTGAATGATAGAATGACCTTCAATTTGTTTCATTTAGACGCTTCGCCGACCATTCACAGCTCACGGTTTAGGTAATTTTGGATTAACTTTTTTTTATCCGGGTATTTCTCTATTTTTGAAAATATGAAATCAATTTCAATCCTCCTCCTTTGTTGCTTTTATACCATGTTGGCAGCACAGAAATATGCCGACGTCCTTCCGCCTGACAACATCAAAACGGTTCAATTATTCAACCCCCAAACCAATGACCAGACCCCTCTGATTCGCTTGGGCGGCGAATACCTCATCTTGTCTTTTGACGATTTGAATGCCGGTTTCCAGGAATACAATTACAAAATCGAACATTACAACGCAGATTGGACGCCCTCCGGGATTTTCCAATCCGAATTTTTGGACGGTTACAGCTCCGATTACATCCGCACCTATCGGAATTCATTCAATACCTATCAAAATTACACCCATTACCAATTGGCAATTCCCAACCAAGACATGCGCTTAAAAGTATCGGGGAATTACGTGGTAAAAGTCTATACAAACGACGAAAACAACCCCGTATTTACCAGAAGGTTTGCGGTCTATGAAGAAAGAAAAGTCTTTCTGGGAATGCAGGCCGAGCGGGCCATCGGCAGCGGGAACCTCACCCAACGTGTCAACGTCCAGGTTACAAGTGCACAGATGAACTTAACCGAAACACCCGACGGCGCCACCTTATTTATCATGAAAAACAACAATTGGGAAGACAATTTGACCATTGCCAAACCACAGTTCATTCAAAACAACCAACTCACTTACAAAGACCAAAACAATCTTTTCGAAGGAAACACCGAATACCTTTGGTTCGATACCAAAACACTCGAAGCCCCTGCGCTGACAACTGAAAGGGTGTTCAGGCAGGACTCCCTTTACCATACGGTCATCCGTGCCGATTTCCGTCGACATAATTTAGGGTATTTTGATGACAAAGACGTGAACGGCGCATTTTACATCCGCAATGCCCGACTAATGGACCAGACCCTGTCCGGTTCCGAAGCGGATTATACTTGGGTGCATTTCGCACTCGATGAATTTGACGATGCCGGGGGAAGCAAAGAATTGTATATCGTCGGAGCATTCAACAATTGGCAAATCACTCCCACTAACCGGCTCCATAAAACCGAGACGGGCTTCTGGGAAGTTTCCCTTTTGTTGAAACAAGGCTATTACAACTACCAATATGCGGTTTACGATACCTCTACCAAAACCCTGAGCATGTCCGAAATCAACGGAAGCTTTTGACAAACCGAAAACTTGTACCAAGCCCTTTTTTACTACCGTCCTTGGGGAGTACGCTACGATGTTTTGTTGGGATATGGGGAGGTGAATACGAGGAATTAATTTATTCTGAGTTAATATTTTGTAACTTTGTACCTTGATTTTTAATAAATTTTAAAGAAAATAAAAATGCCAAAAGGAATCTATCAAGTCCCTTTCGTGGGCAACGAAGAAGTAAAATCCTATGCGCCCGGTTCGCCTGAACGCAAAGAGCTTCTCGCCACTTATAAAAAAATGTACCAAGAAGTAATCGAAGTGCCGCAGTACATCGGCAGTGAAAAAATATTCAGCGGAGATAAAAAACCGATTACGCCTCCGCACGACCACCAACACGTTGTCGGCTATTACCATGCCGGCAAAAAAGAAGATGTGACCAAAGCCATTGACGCCGCATTGAAAGCCCGGAAAAACTGGGCGGATATGTCTTGGGAAAACCGTGCAGCCATTTTCTTGAAAGCCGCCGATTTATTGGCTGGGCCTTATCGAGCGAGGATTAATGCGGCAACCATGATTGGCCAATCCAAAAATGCTTTTCAGGCTGAGATTGATTCCGCCTGCGAATTGATTGATTTCCTTCGATTCAACGTGGAATTCATGACCCAAATTTATGCCGACCAACCTATTTCTTCCGACGGTGTTTGGAACCGTGTAGAATACCGCCCGCTGGAAGGATTTACCTTTGCCATCACACCGTTTAACTTTACCGCGATTGCCGGAAACCTCCCAACCTCCATGGCATTAATGGGGAATGTGGTGGTGTGGAAAGCCTCCGATAAACAAATTTACTCCGCACAGGTCATTATGGAAGTCTTGCAGGAAGCAGGTCTGCCGGACGGTGTCATCAATTTGGTTTTGACCCGCGGAGCCGAAACGGCTAAAATCTGTATTGAACATCCTGATTTCGCCGGAATCCATTTCACCGGATCTACCGAAGTATTTAAATCTTTGTGGAAACAAATCGGGGAAAATATCCAAACGCATAAAACCTATCCGCGAATTGTGGGTGAAACAGGTGGAAAAGATTTTGTACTTGCCCATAAGTCTTCAGACCCGAAAGAAGTAGCAACCGCCTTGATCCGCGGTGCATTTGAATACCAAGGGCAAAAATGTTCGGCCGCTTCACGCGCTTATATTGCAGAAAGTATTTGGCCGGAAGTTCAGGATGAAATGAAAAAAGCACTGGAATCCATTACGGTTGGGAGCCCGGAAGATTTCTCCAATTTCGTAACAGCGGTTATCGACAAAAACGCATTCGACAAAATTACCGGTTATATTAAACGAGCCGAAGAAAGCGACGTAGCAGAGGTAATTTTTGGCGGGAAATCAGATGATAAAGCGGGGTATTTCATTGACCCAACCGTTGTATTAACTACCAATCCGAGGTATGAAAGTATGGTCGAGGAAATCTTCGGCCCGGTCTTGACTATTTATGTTTATGCCGACGATGATTGGGAAAAAACATTGGAACTTGTCGATACCACATCAGATTACGCCTTAACCGGTGCGATTTTCGGAAAAGACAGGTATGCGGTAAACCAAGGCATCAAAGCTTTGGAAAATGCCGCGGGGAACTTTTACATCAATGACAAGCCCACCGGAGCGGTTGTGGGGCAACAGCCTTTTGGGGGTGCAAGAGCTTCCGGAACCAATGACAAAGCCGGTTCCGCAATGAATTTGTTGCGTTGGGTTTCGGTCAGGACAGTAAAGGAAACATTTGTGCCGGCGAAAGATTACCGCTATCCTTTTTTAGCGAAAAATTAAAATGAAATTCGACTAACCTGTCAGGCTCCAGAAACCTGACAGGTTTTTTATTATGAATTCCAAAACTGCCATACAAACATCTATTTTCAGCATTCTCGGCAATGCATTCTTGGCAGTTATCAAATTCATTACGGGAATCCTCGGGAACTCCTATGCATTGATTGCAGATGCCATAGAATCCACAGCAGATGTGCTTTCTTCTATTTTGGTATGGGTCGGATTGAAGTATTCTACTCGGCCCGCCGATGAGAACCACCCATACGGCCATGGCCGTTTTGAAGTGATTTCTACTTTTGCCGTCATCGGATTTTTGGTCATTTCAGCCACCGTTATTGCTTATGAAAGCATTATCAATATCCGCACGCCCCATGCCGGGCCGGAAACGTTCACCCTGTATGTTTTGGGTGGAATCATTCTCATTAAGGAATTCTCTTACCGTTATGTAATCCGCAAGAGTGAGGAAACCAAAAGTTCATCTTTAAAAGCTGATGCCTGGCACCACCGGAGCGATGCCATCACTTCTGTCTTGGCTTTCATCGGGATTTCCGTTGCGGTTTTTATGGGTGAAGGGTTTGAGGCAGCGGACGACTGGGCCGCGCTTACCGCATCCGTTATAATTGTTTATAATGCCTACAGGATTTTCAGGCCGCTATTGAGTGAAATTTCAGATGAACAATTATACGAAGATATGATTGAACAAATCCGAAAAGTCTCCGTTACCGTTGAAGGGGTCGTCGCTACTGAAAAATGCCATATTCGCAAAATGGGCATGACCTATTATGTGGATTTACACATGATTGTCGATGGAAATATTTCTGTTGCGGAAGGCCATCAAATCGCACATAATCTAAAGGATGAAATCCAATTGAAAATCCCGCACATAGCTGATGTATTGGTGCATACAGAACCGGATAGGGTTCAGGTTTATTAACCATTAATATTCAAATTAAACTTTAAATCAATACAACTCCGGGAAATCATTTGGTTTTGCTTCGCGAATCAGTTCATAAACTTGTTCGACAATGTCATCTACCGATGGTTTTGAAAAATAATCCCCATCCGTCGCATAGGCAGGTCGATGCGCTTTAGCCGTAATGGTAAGCGGTTTGCTGTCGAGGTGGAAATATCCGTCCTGCTCTTCGAGGATTTGTTGTAAAATAAAAGCAGAAGCACCGCCCGGGACATCTTCATCAATTACAACCAAGCGATTGGTTCTTTTCAAACTTTCGACAATGTCGTGGCGGGTATCAAACGGCAATAGAGATTGGATGTCGATTACTTCCGCATCAATTCCCAATTGGGTCAATTCTTTTGCTGCCTCGGTTACAATCCTCCAAGTAGAACCATAGGTTACCAAAGTCACGTCTGACCCTTCTTTGGTGATTTCGATTTCTCCAATCGGGGTGGTAAATTCGCCGATATTTTCCGGCATCTTTTCTTTGAGTCGGTAACCGTTCAGGCTTTCAACTACCAAAGCGGGTTCGTCACACTTCAGTAAAGTATTGTAAAAACCGGCTGCTTTCGTCAAATCCCGCGGAACCAAGACGTACATTCCACGCACCAAATTCAAAATCCCGCCCATCGGTGAACCGGCATGCCAAATGCCTTCCAGCCGGTGGCCGCGTGTTCGGATGATTAAGGGTGCCTTTTGTCCGCCTTTGGTGCGGTATAAAACGGTCGCCAAATCATCAGACATTAATTGCAGACCGTAAAGAACGTAATCTAAATATTGGATTTCTGCAATCGGGCGGAGCCCTCGCATGGCCATACCGATTCCTTGTCCGATAATGGTGGCTTCGCGGATTCCGGTATCGGAAACTTTGGCTTCTCCGTATTTTTCCTGTAAGCCTTCCAGCCCTTGGTTTACATCTCCAATGTTTCCGCTGTCTTCACCAAATATCAGCACATTGGGGTTTTGCTCGAATATTTTGTCGAAATTGTCCCGCACAACTACCCGGCCGTCTTCCCATTTGGGCTCATCGGCATAAACCGGGTCATTTTTTTCAATTTTTAAAGCATTCCATTCGGATTGACTGTATAAATGGGAAGAATACACATCTTTTTCGATTGCCATTTGGGCATTGAACCATTGTACAAGATCCTTTTTCGTATTTGAATCTTCTCCTTTTGTTATTCTGAAAACCTTTCTGACGGCCGAATAAATATCTTTTTTGAAAGGAGTTTGTTTGGATTTAAGGGAATTGACTTCTGTTTCAATCAAAGACTTGTTCGGGCTTTCAGACGCGACATTATTTAACAATTCGACCGCTTTGTTTTTTAAATTCAACAAAGGGGTCAAATAGTCGTCCCAAGCTTGTTTTTGTGCTGATTTGACTTCTTTTTTGGCCTCCGTTTCGATTTCATGGAGCATGGTTTCTGTAGCTAATTTGTCATCACCTCCGTCAAAATTCAAAATCCATTCACGGAATTTGGCAATCCCGTCAAAATCTTTTTCCCAGTTCAATCTTTCTTCGGATTTATAACGTTCATGCGACCCAGAAGTGGAATGCCCTTGGGGCTGTGTACATTCGCGGACATGGACGATGCAAGGAATGTGTTCTTCTCGAGCCAGTTTTTCCGCTTTTTGGTAGGCATCGATTAGCCCGGCGTAATCCCATGCCTTTACGATAATTATTTCATAGCCTCTTTCGTCTTCATTTCTTTGAAATCCGGAAAGGAGTTCACTCAGGTTGGATTTGGTTCGTTGGTATTTTGCCGGAACGGAAATCCCGTATCCATCATCCCAGATAGAGACTATCATAGGTACTTGCAAAACGCCTCCGGCATTGATGGCTTCCCAAAAAGGCCCTTCGGAAGTACTTGCATCACCGATGGTTCCGAAAGCGATTTCATTTCCTTCCATTGAAAAATGATGGTCTGGGTCGGCACTGTTTACTTCCCGGTAAAATTTAGAGGCTTGCGCAAGTCCCAAAAGACGTGGCATTTGCCCGGATGTGGGCGAAATATCGGCACTCGAATTTTTCTGTTCTGTCAAGTTTTTCCAAGACCCGTCTTCATTCAAAGATCGCGTGGCAAAATGAGAAGTCATTTGCCGACCTCCGGAGGCGGGTTCCTGCTTTAAATCGGTATTGGCATACAATTGTGCGAAGAAACCGGAAAGCGTCAACTGGCCGATGGCCAACATAAAAGTTTGGTCGCGGTAATACCCGGAACGGAAATCGCCGTTTTTGAAAACCCGCGCCATCGCAATCTGTGGGAG
>JAEZDQ010000021.1 GCA_023433225.1 Bacteroidota bacterium
ATTCCAACTAGGTCGCTCATGATGGCCTGTAATTGTTTTTTGAGGTAATTCAGTAAAACCATTTCGCTGGTAACCCCCAGGCCTTCATCGTTCCATTCCGGTATTTTATGGATTTTGTCGAAATGAAAATCATTGTTCCGTAATAAATCTACCGTTTTTATGGCAGCCCGGTGTCCGAAAACCATCGCTTCCAGCAAGGAATTTGACGCCAGGCGGTTTGCGCCATGCAATCCGGTATTGGTACATTCACCAACAGCAAACATGTTGTGGATGCTCGATTGCCCTTCCAAATCTACTTCAATTCCTCCGCACAGATAATGCGCTGCCGGAACTACGGGAATCAGGTCTTTGAACATATCGAGGCCTTCTTCGAGGCATTTTTCGTAAATATTCGGAAAATGCGCCATGAACTTTTCTTTCTCCAAGTGACGGCAATCCAGACAAACATAATCATCGCCGCGCAATTTCATTTCATTGTCAATGGCACGGGCGACAATATCGCGTGAAGCGAGTTCTTCCCGAGCATCATATTTGTGCATAAAAGGGTTACCGTCAATGGTTTTTAGTTTGGCACCAAATCCGCGAACCGCTTCGGAAATCAGGAATAATTGCCCCGATAAATTACTATAAAACGCAGTCGGATGAAACTGAATGAACTGCATATTGGAAATTTTGGCTTTTGCACGGTGTGCTAATCCGATTCCGTCTCCGGTTGCAATGACCGGATTCGTCGTGTTTTTATAAACATGGCCACAACCTCCGGTCGCCATGAGCGTAATTTTGGAAGTAATCCGTTTTACTTTTTCGGTTTTCAAATCCAATACATAAGCACCAAAACAGTTCAGGTTAAATTTGTCAAAATCCTCTCCCGGAATGTGGTGCTCCGTAATCAAATCAATGACATAATGATGGGTCAACAATTCAATGTTGGGCGTTTTTTCAACCACAGCAAGTAATGCCCGTTCGATTTCATATCCGGTAATGTCTTTGTGGTGAACCACGCGGTTTTCCGTATGGCCGCCTTCGCGCCCCAAGTCATAAGTTCCTAAATCGCTTTTGTCGAACTTCGCACCCCATGAAACGATTTCCCGGAATCGCTGAGGCCCTTCCTTTACCACGATTTCCACTGCCTCGCGCTTGCAAAGTCCATCCCCGGCGCGCAGCGTATCTTCTATATGCTTTTCGAAGCTGTCGTTTTCAAAGTCGGTTACAACGGCCACGCCGCCTTGTGCATATTTGGTGTTGGATTCTTCGCCGTCGGATTTGGTAACGATTATGATTTTGGTTTGGGGTAATTTCTGGGCAATTTTAATCGCATACGAAAGGCCGGAAATTCCTGACCCGATTACTAAAACATCTGTGGTTAACATTTATTCTGAAATATTTCGCAAGATAGTTTAATTTGGAAATTTGGTGAATTTGAACAGCATAAAAAAACTCCCCCAACGGGATTGGAGGAGTTCGAATTTTAAATTCTTATCCGTTTAATTCTTGATGAATTTCTTTGAAACCAAACCTTGGTGTCCGCTGAATTTAATCCGGATCTTGTAAACACCTTTTGGCAAGTCGGAAACATTTACCTGATTGGAAATCTGCTTAGTCTGACTTCTTACCAATTTGCCATCGACTGAAAATATCTGAATCAAATCAATTAATTTTCCTTCGCGGTTCACAATGTTCAGGATATCTTCTGCCGGATTCGGATAAATCTCAACTGTATTGGCGAAGTTCAAATCCTCAACGTTCATTACTTCACATTCGCCCATCAGTAACTGAAGGGAATTATGCAAATTCAGTCTTCCTTCTGTAACGGTGATTCCGACAAGAGATGCATTAGGGTCAACTCCATTGAAAATATAATCGCGTACTTTTTGGGCCGCCAAAGCCGGGTCTGACATGGTCAAAGCTGTGAAACTCTCACAAGGCGCAGAATACAATAAAGCTACTGCTCCTGCTACATGCGGCGTTGCACCGGAAGTTCCGCCAAACCCGCCATAGGAATTAGAAGTAAGGGTATAGGCATTTTGCCCGTGTGCCCCCAAGTCTATGGTTTCTGCCCCGTAACCCGCCTGAGTGACTTTTACATCGTTTTGGTTCATATTGGTGACCGTAATCAAATATTCGCTCGGACAAGCAGTTGGCAAATCGCCTACTTCATCTACATTGAAATTCCCATTGATGGTAGCCCCTGCGCTCAGGATTCCGTTTGTGCCCATCACATCATAAAAAGCACACCAAAACGGTGCATCTTCTGGCTGACCAAAGTCAATCCCCCACGAGGAGTTGGTTGCCACAACCAATGCGCCTTCTTCGCCATTCGTCTCGTTAAATTTTTGGCGTGCCAACAAAGCATAATCATAAGCAGCAATCACTTCAGATTCTGCTGCACCCCATAAAACGATGGTCATGACTTTCACATTCCAGTTGACTCCGGCTACGCCTATTCCGTTGTCTCCTACCGCTCCTATTATTCCTGAAACCGGGGTTCCATGTCCGCCGTTTGTGTCAATGTTTCCATTGTTATTTCCAAAATTCCATCCGTGAATATCATCAATGTACCCATTTTCATCATCATCAATTCCATTTCCGGGAATTTCAGCAGTATTTAACCAGAGATTATCGGCCATATCCGGATGATCTGCATTGATTCCATCATCGACTACTGCCACCACAATTTCTTTACCGTCCGTATTTAATCCGCCTGTCGTAATTTCCCATGCTTCTTCTGCGTCGATGTCTTTGTCATTTGCTTGGTAATATTGCCACTGCTGGTTGAACATGGGGTCGTTTGGGGTGTTGCGGAGTGAAATGGTATGGTTTAATTGGGCATCTACGACATTTGGGTCATTGTACATTGCTCTTACTGCTTGTTGCTCAGAATAATCGGCCGTATTGATTTTCACTTTCCAGATATTCAAAGCCTTTGAAATCTGCTGCGCTTCGTTTGATTTCAAAACTTGGTTCCGCGCAAAGAAAGCGTCCATGTTTGTGTTTTCTAACAATCGAACCAAAATTTCTCCTTGAATGTAATTCGGGTTTTGCGCAAAAAGAACAGTCCCTGTCAATAAAATTAGAATTTGTAAATAATTTTTCATGTGTGTTAATTAATTTCGGAGAAATTTACTACAAATTATTGTTTCTAATATAATTTGAAAAAATAAAAAGCTGCCATAATTTTTTCTGGCAGCTTTATTCAATTTTTATAATCTGATTGGAAAATTAGGCTTACTTGATTGCTTCTTTGATTTTTTGTTCCAACTCTTCAGCCAATTCGGGATTGTCTTTCAGCAAATCTTTAACGGCATCGCGGCCTTGACCCAATTTGGTGTCGCTGTAACTGTACCAAGAACCGCTTTTCTGTACGATTCCTTTTTCTACGCCCACATCCAGAATTTCGCCGACCTTGGAAATCCCTTCGCCGAACATGATGTCGAATTCCGCTTGGCGGAACGGTGGCGCGACCTTGTTTTTCACTACTTTTACACGGACATGGTTTCCGCTTGCTTCATCTCCGGTTTTGATTTGGGAAACCCGACGGATGTCCAAACGCACGGACGAATAAAACTTCAAAGCATTTCCTCCCGTAGTTGTTTCCGGATTGCCAAACATAATGCCTATTTTCTCACGCAACTGATTGATAAATATACAGGTACATTTCGTTTTGGATATGGTTGCAGTCAATTTCCGCAAAGCTTGTGACATCAAACGAGCTTGCAATCCCATCTTGGAGTCACCCATTTCGCCCTCGATTTCGGCTTTTGGCGTCAAAGCTGCGACCGAGTCGATGACGATGATGTCAATCGCGCCGGAACGGATGAGGTTGTCGGCAATTTCCAATGCCTGCTCACCGTTATCGGGTTGGGAAATAATTAAATTCTCCACATCCACCCCTAATTTTTGTGCATACAAACGGTCAAAAGCGTGTTCCGCATCCACAAATGCCGCGATTCCGCCGGCTTTCTGTGCTTCGGCAATGGCATGCAAAGTCAAAGTCGTTTTCCCCGATGATTCAGGGCCATAGATTTCAATGACACGTCCGCGCGGATATCCGCCAATTCCCAATGCAATATCCAGTCCGAGTGAACCGGAAGGAATTACACCAATTCCATCTTCCACTGCACTGTCGCCCATTCGCATTACCGTTCCTTTTCCATAGGTTTTGTCCATTTTGTCCAAAACCAATTGCAATGCTTTCTTTTTATTGTCTAAGTCGCTCATTTTCTAATTGTTTTATATTTAAATTTTCTGATTTCAGGCTGAAATCCATTTGATTTTTCTAATCTTTTTCAAAATTAATTCTTAAAACGGACAAAATACGTCGTTGAAAAGATTTTTATTCACAAATTCAAGATTTTAAGGTGTTGAGGAGAAATTCAAAATCTGCTTCGCATGTTCCTTCGTCTTTACTTTTTCTATGACATTTTCAATAATGCCTTTTTCATTGACAATAAAGGTGGTACGATGAATTCCATCGAATTCTCTTCCCATAAATTTCTTTCTTCCCCAAACACCATAGGCTTCGATGATTTTCTTCTCTTCGTCCGCAATGAGCGGATAATTCAGGTCATTTTTTGTCGCGAAGTTTTTCTGACGACGGATTGAGTCGGCACTTACGCCGATGATTTCATATCCTTGCGCTTTCAACGTTCCTTCATTGTCGCGCAGGTCGCAAGCCTGAATAGTACAACCGGGCGTGCTGGCTTTTGGATAAAAGAAAACCACATATTTTTTTCCTTTGTAGTCCGATGATTTTATCGGGTTTCCGTTTTGATCGATTCCTTCAAATTCCGGGGCTTTGTCTCCTTTTTTCAACATTTTTCTTTTCATTAATTTGAGTGATAAATATAGTTTAAATTTGTGGAAAGATAACCTTGTCAAGGTTTGAAACCTTGACAAGGTTGAAAAATCCCTAAAATGAGTTACTTTAAATTTTGTCCGAATTGCGCTTCGCAAAACATCGAATTTGAGAACCATAGACGATTCGAATGTTTCGATTGCGGCATGGTTTATTATCAGAATGTTGCGGCAGCGGTGGCCGTTATCATCGAGAAAGACGGTGAGATTTTATTTACTGTCCGGAAACGCGAGCCTAAATTGGGAATGCTCGACCTGCCGGGCGGATTTACCGACCCGGATGAAACTTCAGAGGAAACCTGCGCGCGTGAATTGAAAGAAGAACTAAATTTGGATATTCCCGCTTTTGATTTTCAATATTTTAAATCACAACCCAATAATTACCTCTACCAAGGAATTCCTTACAAAACCGAAGACTTGGTTTTCACAGCCCGGCTTCCCGAAAATGTAAATTTCAATCTGGAAGAAAGCGAGATTTCAGAAATAAGATGGATTAGAAATTCGGAAATCAATTTAGAGAAAATCGGATTTGATTCCTTGAGGAAAGCTATTGCCGATTATTTGGCTTTTTCAAAATGATCTCGGAGAGATCGAATATTTATAAACCATTAAGAACGAGATATTCGACCCCTTCGGGGTCGTACCACTGCATTTTGTGCCTTTTCTATAAACCTTCAAATCCTCCGGATTTGATTTTACGGTTTTCAAATTTTACAATAGAAATCGCGAACTTCGAGTTTCGAACCTCATTAATAAGGAATAATTTTTGTTAACTTGAAATCATGAAAAATTTAGCTTTAGTTTTTATCGGGTTGTTTATTTTTTCCTGCAGTACCCAAACGGTTTCGGTGGATTACGACCGCAATCAGGATTTCTCGCAGTTGAAGGATTTCAAATATGAATTTGCAGAAAATTCCATAAGTGAATTGGATGTCAATCGGATTCAAAATGCCATCAATCATGAACTGGGATTGAAAGGAATGATTTTCAATGAAAGTTCCGCGGTGAAAATTAAAATCATTCCAGAAGAATTCATTTCAGAGTCACGTGATTCTCAAGTGGGGGTTGGCGTAGGTGGTGGAAGTTACGGTTTCGGGACCTCTGTGGGAATGAGCATTCCGATTAATTCTGAAAAACTCAATCAACGTTATTTGGTTTCGATTTTTAATGCGGAAAATCAGTTGGTTTGGGAAGGAAGATTGGAAATCCAAATGCCTGCCAATGTAAGTCCTGATATTATCGATGCCAACGTCCAAAAAGGAGTTCAGAAATTGTTCAGGAAATATCCGCCGGGAAAATAGTAAATTCTTATTCGGAAATTTCTTCCTCTTTTGTTTGTGGCAGTAAAACATGAAGTTTTTCCATCGCTTTCTCCACCGATTTCACTTCTTCAAACCTCAGCATTAGTGTACCTGATTCGTCACCCTGAGCTTGTCGAAGGGTTGTAGGTTTTTCTTTAAAAGTCGCCAACCTCGGGTTTTGGTGCAACGTGGAAATGATATTTTGGAATTTCGAAGACTGAAAATAATCTGATTGGGGTTTGCTGATGAAATACGCCAGCATCACACCTTTTTTCAGGACGATTCGTTCAAAACCTAATTCCTTTGCCATCCATTTCAGGCGCATACTTTCCAGCAAATTGGAAACTTCTTTGGGATATTCCCCAAATCGGTCTATTAAATTATTTTCAAACTGATTAAGTGCAATGGCATCCTCAATTCCGGCCAATTCGTTGTAAAGCGCCAGACGTTCTTCCACATTGTTGACATAATCATCCGGAATTAAAATCTGCAAATCTGTATCAATCTGAATATCTGAAACATAGACTTTATCATCCGGATTTTGTTCTTCAAATAAATCTTTGAAATCGGTTTCCTTTAATTCTTCAATCGCTTCATTTAGAATTTTCTGATAGGTATCAAATCCGATTTCTGAAATAAATCCGGACTGTTCGGCACCCAACATATTTCCGGCTCCGCGAATCTCCAAATCCTTCATCGCTATGTTAAATCCTGAACCCAAATCGGAGAATTGTTCAATGGCCTGCAAACGTTTTCGGGCTTCATTGGTCAGTGCCGAAACCGGCGGCGAAATCAGATAGCAAAAGGCTTTTCGGTTGCTTCGTCCTACCCGACCGCGCATCTGATGCAAATCGGCCAGTCCGAAATTCTGCGCATCGCCAATCAAAATAGTATTCGCATTTGGAACGTCCAATCCATTTTCCACAATTGTAGTGGAAACCAAAACATCAAACTTTCCTTCCATAAAATCCAGAATGACTTTTTCGAGTTCATCGCCTTTCATCTGTCCATGTCCGGTCGCAATTTTCGCATCAGGAACCAACCTTTGGAGCATTCCGGCGATTTCTTTTAAAGTTTCAATTCGATTGTGTATAAAGAAAACCTGTCCGCCACGTTGCAATTCATAAAAAACCGCATCACGGATTTGTTCTTCATTGAATCCTACTAATTGGGTTTCAATCGGTTGACGGTTCGGTGGCGGTGTTTTGATAATGGATAAATCCCGAGCCGCCATCAGTGAAAACTGCAAAGTTCTCGGAATAGGCGTCGCCGTCAAAGTCAACGTATCCACATTGGAGCGAAGCGTTTTCAATTTATCCTTTACACCCACCCCGAATTTATGTTCTTCATCAACGATTAGCAAACCTAAATCTTTGTATTTCACATCTTTATTGACCAATTGATGCGTACCGATGATGATATCAATTTTGCCTTCGGCTAATTTTTCAAGAATTTCTTTTTTCTGTTTGGCCGATTTAAAACGGTTCAAATAAGCCACTGTTACCGGCATATCTTTCAATCTTTCCGAAAAAGTTTTGAAATGCTGAAATGCCAGAATAGTTGTGGGAACCAAAATTGCAGTTTGTTTTCCGTCGGCAGCAGCTTTGAACGCAGCCCGAATGGCTACTTCGGTTTTCCCAAAACCAACGTCCCCGCAGACCAATCGATCCATGGAACGCTCGCTTTCCATATCGGCTTTAACGTCATTGGTCGCTTTTAACTGATCGGGCGTATCTTCATATATAAACGAAGCTTCGAGTTCATTTTGCAAATAACTATCGGGTGAAAACTGAAACCCTTTTTGGGTACGTCGTTTTGCATATAATTTAATTAAATCAAAAGCAATTTCCTTGACTTTCGTTTTGGTTTTGTTTTTTAAATTTCTCCAAGCAGGCGAACCTAATTTATTGATTTTTGGTTCCGCTCCGTCCTTTCCGGTGAATTTGGCGATTTTATGCAGCGAATGAATGCTCACGTACAAAATATCGTTGTCCCGATACACCAATTTAATCGCTTCCTGTTTGCTTCCCTGCACATCAATTTTTACCAATCCGGCAAATTTCCCCACACCGTGATCGATGTGCGTCACAAAATCCCCAATTTGAAGCGAAGTCAGTTCTTTGAGTGTGATTGCTTCCTTTTTGGCAAAGGAATTCCGAAGGTTAAATTTATGGTAACGTTCAAAAATCTGATGGTCGGTAAAACAAGTGATTTTCAAGTTTTCATCTACAAATCCTTGGTGTATTGCACCGATTACGGGGACAAACTTGACTTCTTTTGCGATGTCTTCAAAGATATCGTGAAAACGTTGAACTTGTTTTTCACCCGAACAAAACAGGTAATTCGTAAAACCTTCGGCTGTTTTGGATTGAAATTCTTCGGCCAACAAATCAAATTGTTTATTGAACGAAGGTTGAGGTTTTTGGTTGATTTGGAATTCGACTGAATCATCAAAATAAGGCGTAAGAGAAAATTCAATGACCGGAAATTTCTTCAATCCTGATTTGAATTCGATTTCATCCAGAAATAATTCTTTGGGCGAAGCATGTTTGATTTCGCCGGAAAGTTTTTGAAAAGATTCGGCTGCCAGATTGAAATTCCGATAAATAGCCGATTGAATGATATTCAAATTTTTGGCTACCACAACGGTTTTCTCGGAAATATATTCCAGAAAACTTTCGCGCGAGTCGGATGTGAATTTGTTTTCTAAGTTGGGAACGATCGTAAAACTTTTGACTTTTTCCACCGATAATTGGGTTTCTATGTCAAAAGTCCGGATCGTTTCCACCTCATCGCCAAAAAGCGAAATCCGGTAAGGTTTCTCTTCGGAAAAAGAAAAAACATCGACAATTCCTCCGCGAATGGAGAATTCGCCCGGCTCCGAAACAAAATCCACCCGATGAAATTCGTAGGAAAATAAAACTTCATTCAAGAAATCGATGTCCAGAGAATCGCCCGTGGAAATTTTCAGCGTATTCTTGCTCAAAACCTTTCGGGTAACGACTTTTTCAAATAAACCTTCGGAATAAGTTACTACAATTCTCGGCTTTTTAGCGCCGTTCAGTGAGTTTAACACTTCGGTTCGCAAAACTACATTGGCATTATTGGTTTCCTCGATTTCATAAGGACGCCGATAAGAATCGGGAAGAAAAAGGACTTCTTCTTTTGAAAAAATCGCTTCGAGTTCGTTTAAAATATAGGCCGCTTCTTCTTTATCATCCAAAATCAACAGAATCGGGCAACCCGATTGTTGCATAATTTGGCCTGCCAAAAACGAAATCGACGAACCGACTTGTCCATTTACGTGAATCTTTGACAGATTGTTTTTTTGAATTTGGGCAATGGAATTCTGTACGAAATCGGAAGATTCGTATTTTTTCAGAACATCATGAATGGTTTTTGTTTCCAAATTTTGGCAAAGATAGTGGTTTTGACAAAGGGAGGAAGTTTAGATTTTGTTAAATCCTGGTGTTTACTTTTACTTTTTAAACCCGATTTTCTTTCGGTTTTTTTGGTTTTGAGTTTCCTGATTTTCTTTGAGTAAAAAATGAATGGCTGAAAAATATCCTTTAGGTTTTCATCGTGTCCATTCAAATGTTTCTCGATTTCTATAATCTTTTGCGAGAGTTCCGCATAATTCAGTGCGAATTGTCTGACCGCTACAAATGCACGCATTATCACAATATTGGTCTGTACAGCCTTTTTTGATTTGAGAACGCCCGAGAGCATCGCTACTCCTTGTTCTGTGAAGGCAAAGGGAAGATGCCTTCGGCCACCGTGATTACTTGTTATCACAATTTGTGATCTCAAGTTTTCGAATTCTTCTTTTGATAATTCGAACATAAAATCTTCCGGAAACCTTTCCTGATTCCTTCGGACGGCTTGCTTGAGCGTTCAGGTCTCCGTTTCGTAAAGTTCGGCCAAATCAAAATCGAGCATCACTTTCTGTCCGCGTAGGGTATAAATTCTGGATTGAATAAGTTGAATTTGCATACTGATTTGAGTTAGAGACTCAAATTTAGCAAAAAGCATCATTAATTAATTTGAAAATAATCAAGGAAAAAATAGTGGAGCTGGCGGGAGTCGAACCCGCGTCCAAACAAGCAACCTATGGGCTTTCTACATGTTTATTTTGTTATTGGTTTTCGATTGTAAACCGAGAACAAAAACTCTATTTACAACTTAGTTCCTTAAATTTCGACAAGACTCCGGAACACCATCTTATCTATCCCCACATTGCTGTGCCTCTGGATCAAACGCCGTAAGGAAAGGCCTTTGAGAGACATTTAGCTTCCATACCTTGTACAGATGCGCCAAGATCTACTGTGATTCGATCAATTAGGCAGCTAAAGCGTAATTGTTGTTGCCAGTTAAAAGTCGAAGTGCCTGATTTACGTGGGTACACAACCTTCCACGACATGCTTACACATACATTGACCTTGCTGTCGAAACCGGTCAGCCCCATAATTTCAAATAACGAATCCTAAAAATTCAGTTTCCAAAGTTACAACAAACTTGCCAAATCGCCTATGCACAACTTTTGACAGATTTTTCATTAATTTTGAGCATAAATTCAGTTGAATGGGAATTATCATTGACAAATTGTCAAAAAATTACGGCAAGCAAAAAGCTCTGGATCAGATTTCATTTTCGATAAAAAGCGGTGAAGTGGTCGGTTTGCTCGGGCCGAACGGTGCCGGAAAATCAACCCTGATGAAGAGCATTACCGGCGCGATTATCCCCGATGAAGGCCAAATTCAGATCAACGAATTTTCTGTTTTTGACAAGCCTATACAAACCAAACAATTAATCGGTTTTCTGCCGGAAAACAATCCATTGTATTACGAAATGTACGTTCGCGAATATTTAAAATTCGTGGCAGACATCAGAACCGAAAACAAAGAACGAATCGAAGAAGTCATTCAAAAAGTAGGCCTTACACCTGAAAGCCATAAAAAAATCGGGCAACTTTCCAAAGGATACAAACAGCGCGTCGGACTCGCACAGGCGATTCTTTCCAATCCTGAAATCCTGATTTTGGACGAACCGACAAACGGTTTGGATCCAAATCAAATCTTGGAAATCCGCGAAGTCATCCGCGAAATCGGGAAAAGCAAAACAGTTATTCTATCCACCCACATCATGCAGGAAGTCGAAGCACTCTGTTCACGCGTGATACTTTTGAACAAAGGAAAAATTGTTTCCGATTCCCCGATTGAAGAGTTCAAAGGCCAATACAAAAACCTGGAAGAAGCGTTCCACAAGTTAACTGTTTAGTGTTTAAAAGTTAAGTATTTGGTTTCCATCCGATTTTTTAGTAAAATTGTATTCCAAACTGAAATTTACTTATCATGAAATCAGCCTTTTTCATTCTCGTTTTCCTTTGCATATCTTTTGAACTCTGCGCACAGGAAGACACTGTTTCTCCCACTGAATATACAGTAGTTGACTCCGCTCAATTTGAAGCTGACCTCTTGTTGAATCCTACCCGGCATTTTATCAAACTCAACCTGCCATCGCTGGCTGTTACAACCTTCTCTTTCCAATATGAATTTTTCCCCGTAAACTGGATGTCATTGAATCTGGGTTATAAATTTACGCCTGAAAGGGAAATGGTATTCAAGGACAAGGTCATTGATTTGATTGTAGATGAAAACGAAACTGAAGAGCTGAACCAACCTTTGGAAAAATTCTTTGAAGAATTCCAATTCAAAGGAAACGCCATCACGCCTGAAGTACGTTTTTATTTGGGACAAGGCTTCGGGAAAGGGTTTTATTTAGGGCCGTTTGTGAGGTTTGACAATTATAAATTTACTTCCGTTTATCCTTTTTCGACTTATTTGGACGATTACATCATAGATTTTGAAGGAAAATACAAAGCATTCGGCTACGGCCTGAACATCGGTTCCCAATTTCCCATCGGAAGGCATTTTACCATCGACACTTTTTTAGGTCCGTATTTTTCCAATATCAAAATTGACTTTCATTCTACCTCTGATTACAACCTAACCGATGAAGAGGTTGAACAATTCCGCAACGAATTGAACGATTTTGAACTCCCGAACGGCGAAACCGAGATTACTTTGTCCAATTCTTCCGCCAAAGGCAAAATGACATCCGACAATTTTTTTGGGTTGAGGTTTGGATTAGGGGTGGGATATAGGTTTTAAATAATCTGCAATTTTTCCAGCCACCTTCTCCCCGTCCATCGCCGCAGAAATAATACCTCCCGCATAACCCGCACCTTCACCGCAAGGATACAGCCCTTTAATTTGCGGGTGCTGCAAATCATCATTATTTCTCGGAATCCGGACCGGTGAAGAAGTCCGGCTCTCAGTTGCCAGTACGATCGCTTCTTCGGTATAATAGCCCTTCATCTTTTTGCCAAATGATTCAAACCCTTTTCGCATGGAAGCATAAATTTCAATCGGTAAAATCTGGTTCAACTGTGCAGAATTCGTTCCCGGCAAATAAGAAGATTCAGGTAAGGTCTGTGAACGAATTCCTTTCACAAAATCGGTCATACGTTGCGCAGGTGCGACCAATTTTCCGCCGCCCAATTCCCAGGCTTTCTTTTCAACCATTTGTTGGAATTTCATTCCCGCTAAATTTCCGGTGAAACCATAACTCGCAAAATCCTTTTGATCAACCGTTACCACCATTCCCGAATTGGCAAACTGACCATCACGTTTAGAAGGCGACCAGCCGTTTACGACCAATTCTCCTTCTTCGGTACTCGCCGGGGCGATGATTCCGCCCGGACACATACAAAAGGAAAATACACCTCTGCCCTTTTCCTGGCTGACAACCGAATAAGAAGCAGCAGGCAGAAATTCGTTTCGGGAATCTGTAGGTGCGCAATGGTATTGGATCGAATCAATCAAACTTTGCGGATGCTCAATCCGAACGCCCAATGCAAAAGGTTTGGCTTCGAGTTCGATTTGCTTTTCTTCCAGCATATAAAAAATGTCGCGCGCCGAATGTCCCGTCGCCAAAATCAAAGCTTCCGATTCCAGATTAAAATCATCATTAATCCGAACGCCTTTGAACTGATTTCCTTCGATGAGAATGTCTGTCATTTTTGAATTGAACAAAACTTCACCACCACATTCGATAATCGTTTCCCGCATTTTGGCGATAATTCCAGGCAATTTATTGGTTCCGATGTGCGGATGCGCTTCTTGTAAAATTCTTTCCGTCGCTCCGAAGTGATGAAACCATTGCAAACTTTTGAGAATATTGCCTCTTTTGGTGGAACGTGTGTACAATTTCCCGTCGGAATATGTCCCTGCACCGCCTTCGCCAAAACAATAATTCGATTCGGGATTCACGATTCCTTCTTTGTTCATCGCTGCCAAATCACGTCTACGTTCGCGAACGTCTTTTCCGCGTTCGATAATCACAGGTTTTAATCCGGATTCGATCAATCGCAAAGCCGCAAAAAGTCCGGCCGGACCGGCACCGGCAATTAAAACCGGTTTGGCATCTGAAACATTTTGCAAAGGCGCATCAAAAGCAAAAGCGTCTACAAATGGTTCGCCTGCAAAAACATTGATTTGCAATTGATAGAAAATGTTTCGGTTGCGGGCATCCAAAGATTGACGTAGAATCTGATAGGCGCTGATTTTTTCAGGTTTGAGATTTACCGCATTTGCGATATGTTGTTTTAACAAATTTTCATTTGCAAAATCCTGTGGCGAAATACGGATGGTAACCTGTTTGGGCATATTTTGAAATCTTTACAAAAATAAAGATTTCGTTTCAGGTTTTAGGTTTAATGTTTCAAGTTTAATTTTTTGAAATTTATTTATAAATTGCCAGGACTTAAATCCTTCATTATGTTTGAATTAGTTTGGGGAATTATAAATATCGTTTTGCTGATTGGTTTTATTATTTTTCTAATTAAAATTCATCAAATTGGTTCGTAAAGAAATTGGATTGGGGGCGGCTTTCATTGTAACATTTGTTTTTATAATGTCTTTTTATCCATCAAATGATAAAAATTCCAATTTGGAATTTCCTCTTTCAGAAGTTCATGAAACGCTACATACAAACACTAAAACTCAAAGAATTGAATTAACGAACAATGCAATCAACACGACTTTTGTTCATCTGAGATTTTCTGAAAATAATAAGTTATTAAATGCTAACTTGAAAAGATCCGGATTTAATTGCTTTTACAAGTTTAACTCCCAACATCTTAGTTTCGGATAAAATAGGAGAAAATCATTTCAAATATTTTGTAATTTATAGCAAAAATTGGTATTTATTGGGCATTAAAGTTTATACGCAAAGTTTGGAGTTTCACAATGAGATTTCGTTTTGACTCCCCCTATTTTATCTGAAAGCCATTTCCATTTGCGTCCCGAAACTTTGACAAAGTTTTTTACGCGATGAAAATAACTTTGTCAAAGTTGATTGGTTCAAATTTCCAAATCAGACAATTAGAATTATCTTTGCACGAAATTTTTAGAACCCTTACAAATGAAACGACTGAAAGAAGTTCCATTTGACTTATAAAAATCAAATAAAACTTTAGCAAATGAAATGTGGAATTGTCGGATTGCCGAATGTAGGAAAATCAACGCTTTTTAACTGTTTGTCCAATGCCAAAGCGCAATCGGCCAATTATCCTTTCTGTACCATAGAACCCAATGTGGGAACGGTTTCCGTGCCGGATCCCCGGCTTTACAAACTGGAAGAAATCGTCAATCCTGAGCGCGTGGTTCCTGCGGTTGTGGAAATCGTGGACATCGCCGGTTTGGTGAAAGGTGCGAGTAAAGGGGAAGGTTTGGGCAACCAATTTTTAGGAAACATCCGCGAATGCAACGCCATCATCCATGTTTTGCGTTGTTTTGAAAATGACAATATCACCCACGTGGACGGTTCCATCAATCCCGTTCGGGACAAAGAAACCATTGACATTGAACTGCAACTGAAAGATTTGGAAACCGTTGAAAAACGAATTGAAAAATCAAAAAAAGCGGCCCGTGTCGGTGATAAAAAAGAAATTGAAATTCTGGATGTTTTAACCCGCGCCAAAACCCATTTGGAACAAGGAAAAAACCTGAGAGAAATGGATTTGACGGAAGATGAAAAAGAAATCGTTGAAGAAATTCATCCGATTACTTTCAAACCCGTTTTGTATTTGTGCAATGTGGATGAATCTGCCGTGAAAAATGGCAATCCGCATGTAGATGCAGTGAAAGAAGCGGTGAAAAATGAAAAAGCCGAAGTTTTGGTTTTGGCGGCTCAAATCGAAGCCGATATCATGGAGCTCGAAACTTATGATGAGCGTGCTATTTTCTTGGACGAATTGGGATTGGAAGAACCCGGTGTCAATCGTTTGATCCGTTCGGCTTATTCGCTTTTAGAACTACAAACTTATTTCACTGCCGGTGTAAAAGAAGTTCGTGCATGGACGATTGACAAAGGCTTTACCGCACCTCAAGCTGCCGGTGTGATCCACACCGATTTTGAAAAAGGATTCATCCGTGCGGAAGTAATTTCCTATGATAATTTTGTGTTGTATGGCTCCGAAGCAAAAGCAAGAGAAGCCGGAAAACTGAGTGTCGAAGGAAAAGCCTATGTGGTAAAGGATGGCGATGTGATGCATTTCCTGTTCAATGTTTAAAACCCATGGGAAAGCAATACAATTTCTTGCTGGCAGGATCCATTGCTTTTTTAATCCTACTTTTTGTGCTCACACTGCATGTACCCTTCTTTTGGGACGCAGTTTCCAAATCAGTTAGAGCCACTTGGCTGTACAATCATGACTTTAGTTCGTTGGTCGTTCCGACGCAATTGAATTCAGGCCATCCGCCACTTTGGGAAACTTTACTTGCGCTTTCTTGGAAAATCGGAGGCAGGACCATTGAAGTCAGCAGGCTTTTGTTATTGGTTTTTAACATGGGTGTGTTTTGGCAGTTAATTCGATTCATAAAATCAAACAAAGCCGCTACTGTTCCTTTCTTAGCAGTTATTTTGGTTTTGATTGAACCTACACTGCTGGCGCAGTCAACCATCATCAACAATGACATGATGCTGCTGTTTTTCACATTATTGGGGCTAAATTCCATATCAAAAAATCAGAAAATACTTTTTGCCGTGGCCTTGACGGGCGTACTTTTCTCGAACCTGAGGGGAGTGAGTGTTTTTGCTTCACTTTTGGTGATTGACTTTTTATTTTATCGGTTTAAACTGAAAGAAAAGGAACAAAAATTCTTAGGGGTGTCCTACATTTTTCCGATTCTAATTTTCGGTGCATTTTTGGCTTATCAGCATGTAGTACTGGGATGGTTTCTAAAAGCACCGGGCCATAGCCACAGGGAGATAGCGAGATTCGGGCATATCCTTAAAAATATAGCTGTGATTCTAAAATCCATGTTGGAATCAGGAAGGTTGTTTGTGTTTTTACCCCTCGGGTTATTAATCATCCAAATCCTCCGACTGAAGAAATGGGAAATTCTTTCAGCCGAAAACAAACGGCTCATTATTTCGTTTTTTGTGTTTTTTCTGATATTCAGCGCGCTGTTTGTAATCATGACCAATCCGCTCGGGCCGAGATATTACATGATTTGTTTTCTCATTGCCACTTTATTGTTTTTGAATTTGACTTTTGAATTCGTTCAGCACATCCGATGGAAAAAATCGCTGACGGGAATTGCTTTCTTTGGCTATCTTACCGCCCACCTCTGGATTTGGCCGGCTACCATTGCCCAAGCTTGGGACAGCACTCTTGCATACCTGCATTATTTTCCGCTCAAAAATAAAATGGAACTTTATGTTTCGGAAAAAGGTTTGGACAAAACCGAAATCGGAACCAACCTCAATTTCAATGAACCTGAATATATTGACCTGAAAGCCCCTGCCACCGTTCAATATTCCAAACTGGACTTGTCCCAAAACCAATATGTGATCTTTTCCAATATAGAAAATTCAACTTCCGACGAGGAGATTCATATCTTAAGAAATAACTGGAAACTGGAAAAGTCCTTTTGCCAAATGGGTGTTTTTATTGAACTTTACAAAAACCCGAAACTACCTTAACCGACTTAAATTTTCTACGGCTCTTCGCATCGTCTCTTCCTTCTTTGCGAAACAAATCCTGAGCAGTTTCTGTTTCGGAGGATGTTCATAAAACGCCGAAAGCGGAACGGTCGCAACTTTGAATTTCTCCGTCAGCGATTTTGAAAAATCCACATCGCCCAAATCGGAAATTTCAGAATAATCCGCAAGGAAATAATAAGTTCCTTTCGGTTTAATGATTTTAAACGGCGTGCTCCTCAATCCGTCCATCAGGAAATCTCTTTTTTGCTGGAAGAAATTATTTAACCCCAAGTATTCATCCTCATTTTTCATGAATTCCGCAAGCGCAAACTGAACGGGTGTACTGACACAAAACGTATTGTATTGATGCACTTTTCGGACTTCTTGGGTCAATTCTTTCGGTGCTAAAAAATAGCCCACTTTCCAACCTGTGATGTGGAATAACTTTCCGAATGAAGCCACCACAAAGCTTCGGTTTTTCAATTCCGGAAACTGGGAGACGCTCATGAATTTTTCATCTTCAAAAACAATGTGTTCATATACTTCATCGCTCAATATGAGAATGTTGCTGTTTTGAACGATTTGAATCAATTCTGTGAAATCACTTTCATTCAACAGAGAAGTTGCGGGATTATTCGGGTTGTTCAATACAATCATTTTGGTTTTATCGGAAACCAGATTTTTGACTTCACTCCAATCAATTTCAAACCCCGGTGCTTTCAATTGAACAGGTTTTACTACACCACCAAACAATTCTATAACAGGGCGGTACAAATCGAATGCCGGTTCGAAGACAATCACCTCATCGCCCGAATTGACAAAAGCCGCAATAATCGAAAAAATCGCTTCCGAACCGCCCGTAGTAACGGTGACTTCCGTTTCGGGATGGTAAACAGAGCCATATAAATTTTCTGACTTCCGTGCGATTTCTTCCCGCAATTCTTGTACACCCGACATCGGTGAATATTGGTTATGCCCTAAATGCATGTATTTTGAGACGAGCTCAATCAGTTTGGGAGAACAATCAAAATCAGGAAATCCTTGAGAAAGATTGACCGCATTATGCTCCTGTGCCAGTTTAGACATCACGGTGAAAATCGTAGTCCCGACGTTCGGTAATTTAGATGGAAACTTCATTGGGTAAAGTTAATTGGATTTTTCATTCTTATCAAAGCTTTGCAATCAAGGCTTCATTTGCGCCGTTGAAAAACCTTGGAAAATCATTTCAGAAGCACTTGAAAAGGAGGGCTAATTTTCCTATTTTTGTAGCTATGACTGAAAACCTTGCCGAAAACACTTTATCGCTTCCTGCAACAAGTTATACCGAAGACAACATCAAAACCCTTGACTGGCGCGAACATATCCGTATGCGCCCGGGGATGTACATCGGGAAACTGGGCGACGGCTCTTCTCAAGATGACGGTATTTATATTTTATTAAAAGAAATTATCGACAATTCCATCGATGAATTCGTGATGGGCGCAGGCAAAACCATTGAAATCAATTTGACGGAAACAGATGTGACCATTCGCGATTACGGGCGAGGAATTCCTTTGGGGAAAATGATTGATGCAGTCTCCAAAATGAATACCGGCGGAAAATACGATTCGCGCGCTTTCAAGAAATCAGTCGGTTTGAACGGAGTAGGAACCAAGGCTGTAAACGCGCTTTCTTCCTATTTCCGAGTGCAATCCGTTCGTGATAATCTGACCAAGATTGCGGAGTTTTCTTACGGTAACCTGACCAATGAAGAAGCCGAAAAAGAAACAACCATCCGCAAAGGAACCAAAATCTCATTCACCCCCGATCCCGAAATTTTCAAACACTACAAATTCCGGAAAGAATATGTAGAGCGCATGCTCAAAAACTACGTTTACCTGAACCCCGGGCTGAAAATCATTTTCAACGGAGAAGAATTTTATTCGGAAAACGGATTGAAGGATTTGCTTCAGGAAAACATTGACGAAGAAATCGTTTACGACATTATTCATTTAAAAGGTGAAGACATTGAAATTGCGATGACGCATAGCGGCCGATCTTACTCAGAAACTTATTACTCTTTTGTAAACGGACAAAATACTACCCAAGGCGGAACGCATTTGACCGCATTCAAAGAAGCCGTTGTAAAAACCGTGCGTGAATTTTACGGGAAAAATTATGACCCAAGCGACATTCGAAAATCAATAATCGCGGCTGTCGCCATCAAAGTGATTGAGCCTGTGTTTGAGTCCCAAACCAAGACCAAATTGGGCTCTGCGGAAATCGGCCCCGGTTTGGTTACCGTCCGGACTTTTGTAAATGATTTTATCAAAACCCAATTGGATAATTATTTACATAAAAATCCGGAAGCGGCACAAAGTCTGGAAAGGAAAATCCGGCAAGCGGAAATTGAACGGAAAGAACTGTCAGGAATTCAGAAACTGGCACGGGAAAGAGCCAAAAAAGTGAGTTTGCATAACAAAAAGCTCCGCGACTGCCGCCAACATTACAACGACCAAAAATCGCTGCTCAAATTAGACACGACAATTTTTATCACCGAAGGTGATTCGGCGAGCGGCTCCATCACCAAAAGCCGGAATGTGGAAACCCAAGCTGTTTTCAGCTTGCGTGGGAAACCGTTGAATTCTTATGGTTTGACCAAAAAAATCGTTTATGAGAATGAGGAGTTTAATTTACTCCAAGCAGCACTCAACATCGAAGACGGATTGGAAGAATTGCGTTACAATAACGTGGTAATCGCTACGGATGCGGACGTGGACGGGATGCACATACGGCTCTTATTGATTACTTTCTTTTTACAGTTTTTTCCGGATTTGATCCGTGAAGGGCATTTGTATATCTTGCAAACCCCATTATTCAGGGTTCGAAACAAAAAGGAAACACGCTATTGTTATTCGGAAGAAGAAAGGGTCAATGCCATCAATGAATTGGGAAAAAATCCGGAAATCACCCGCTTCAAAGGTTTGGGTGAAATTTCTCCGGATGAATTCAAAAACTTTATCGGCAAAGACATTCGGTTGGAGCCGGTCATGATTGGAAAAGATACCACCATAGAAAATTTGTTGGAATTTTACATGGGTAAAAACACCCCGACCCGCCAGGAATTCATTGTAAAAAATTTAAAAACAGATTTGTAATTCAGAATTGCCATGAGAATTAACAACAAACGGATAATCCCTTGGATTGAGACAATATACGCGCTTTTATTCCTCGCGTTGTTGCCGGCGATTATTCTGTTGTTCATCCCGATTGGTGTAGTGGTCGAATTTGTCTCACCTTATTTAATCATCGGAACACTATTGGTCTTACTTTTTTTATTATACAAATCCGGAAACCAACATTTTGAATACGACAGTGACGGAGAAGTCATCCACATCTGTTCCCAAGACGTATTTTGGTCAAAATATTTTTCAAACAAAAAAACAATAATGGATTTTCCGAAGACAAAACTGGTTTCCTATCGGGTGAAAGAATCATTTTTCCAAAAAACTTTGGAATTAATCGTTTCCAGTAAACGCAATTCAAATGGCGTTGTAAAATTAAAATTTAATATAACTTATCTTAACGCATCAGAGATTTCAGATATGAAGCGTTCATTATCTAAAATCATCAAAAACAACACAAAAAATAAAACAGAAGAGGCGGCGAAACAATGAATGAATATCAGAACGAAGAAACTATAAAGAAAATTTCGGGAATGTACGAGGACTGGTTTTTGGACTACGCTTCTTACGTAATCCTCGAAAGAGCCATCCCTTCCATATTTGACGGATTAAAACCTGTACAGCGGAGAATCCTGCATTCCATGCGGGAATTGGAAGACGGACGTTACAACAAGGTGGCCAATATCGTAGGAAACACCATGAAATACCATCCGCATGGCGATGCTGCGATTACGGATGCCATGGTTCAAATCGGGCAAAAAGAAATGCTGATTGACACCCAGGGGAACTGGGGGAATGTCCATACGGGAGACGGGGCTGCGGCTGCGCGGTACATTGAAGCGCGTTTAACCCCTTTTGCGCTGGAAGTCGTTTATAATCCTAAAACTACGGAATGGCTGCCTTCGTATGACGGCCGCAACAAAGAACCAGACAACCTTCCTGTTAAATTCCCATTATTGCTGGCACAAGGAGTTGAAGGGATTGCCGTAGGGCTTTCGACGAAAATTCTACCGCATAATTTCAATGAATTAATTGATGCCTCCATCCTTCATTTAAAAGGCAAAAAATTCACTCTTTTTCCTGATTTTTTAACGGGAGGATTGATTGACATCAGCGATTACAATGACGGTCAACGCGGTGGAAGAGTTCGTGTTAGAGCCCGAATTCACCAAGAAGACAAATCCACATTAAAAATTACTGAAATTCCTTTCGGAACTACGACGGGAAACCTGATTGATTCTATTCTGAAGGCAAACGACAAAGGGAAAATCAAAATCAAAAAAGTGGATGACAATACCGCAGAAAATGTGGAGATTCTCGTCCATTTGGCTCCCGGGATTTCTCCCGATAAAATGATCGATGCCCTGTATGCGTTTACCGACTGTGAAATTTCCATCTCGCCAAACGCCTGTGTCATCAATGTCAATACACCGGAATTCCTGACGGTTTCCGAAATTCTTCGCCACAATACAGATCATACGGTCCGGTTGCTGAAAAGAGAATTGGAAATTGAACTCGGAGAATTGCAGGAACAATGGCATTTTGCTTCTTTGGAAAGGATTTTCATCGAAAAAAGAATCTACCGAGATATTGAGGAAGAAGAAACCTGGGAAGGCGTTATCCGTGCGATTGACAAAGGGTTGAAACCCTATACAGGCCATCTTTTGCGTGAAGTGACTGAAGACGATATTGTAAAGTTGACCGAAATCCGAATCAAAAGAATTTCAAAATTCGATTTGGACAAGGCTCAACAAAACATAGAAACTTTAGAAGGAAAAATCGAACAGGTAAAATTCCATTTGGCAAACCTGATTGATTATGCCATCAATTATTTCAAAAACCTGAAAACCAAATACGGAAAAGGACGCGAACGCAAAACAGAAATCCGTGTTTTTGATACCATTGATGCTACAAAAGTTGCAGTAGCCAACGTTCGTTTTTATGCGGATCGCGCCGAAGGTTTCATCGGGACTTCCCTCAGAAAAGACGAATTCCTGTTTGAATGTTCAGACATTGATGACATCATCGTTTTCCGTAAAGACGGAACCATGATGGTCACAAAAGTTGATGCCAAAACCTTTGTTGGAAAAGACATACTACACGTAGCGGTTTGGAATAAAA
>JAEZDQ010000034.1 GCA_023433225.1 Bacteroidota bacterium
CGGCTATCGATATGAAATGGATAAAAGCAGCACAATAGGCGGAGCCCAAATCCAATTCATCAAACTGAATCCTACAGGCAATTCAGAACTCAGTTTAATACGCGTCGGGATTAATATGGAATCCAAAACCCTTTACCAATACCAAGAATTTTATAAAAACGGAACGACAAGAACCATTACCGTAAAAGATTTTCTTGAAAATTTAATTATTCCCAAAGCATTATTTAAATTTGATAGGCCGAAATACGAAAATGACGGCTACATCGTAACACGGATATAATGTTCAAAAAACTTGATTGGTACACGGTTAAAACTTTCTTAGGCCCATTTTTCTTTATTTTCAGCATCTTGTTTTTCATTTTCATTGTACAATTTGCTTGGCAGGAAATGGAGAAATTTGCCGGAAAGGGGCTTAGTTGGATGACAATCGGAGAACTTTTACTTTATCTGGGAATCAATGTAATCCAACTCGTTTTACCGCTCACAGTCCTATTGGGTTCCATCATGACTTTTGGTGGTTTGGGCGAACGTTATGAACTGGCTGCGATGAAAGCGTCCGGGATTTCTCTGGCACGGCTGTTGACACCGCTTTTCACGGTAGTGAGCCTGATGGCCATCGGTTTGTATTTTTTTGGAGACCATGTGATGCCGTATTCGCAAAGGAAAGCCAAAAACTTGGCTTTCAATATTGTCAAAGCCAATCCCACCTTGCAATTGGTGGAAGGAGCCTTTATCGAAAACATTCCGGGATTCAGCATGAAAATCAACCAAGTGTCGGGTGAAGAGCAAGAGATTCTCGGCGATATTTTCATCCACCGGACTGCCCAATACGATGAAGACAAACAAACCATTATTTCTAAAACGGGAACGCTGAAACGCGACCCGGAAGACATCAGGCTGCTGAAGATGGAACTCTTTGACGGTTACATTTATGTGGATGAAGTCGCCGGGAAAAATACTGAAAACCGCCGTAAACAACCCAATCAATCCATTCGGTTTGATACGATGAACCTTTACATCGATATTTCGGAAATTCTCCAAAAAGCGATGGACGAAGAAAATATCACAGACCACTACCGGTTTTTGAATGCGGCCAATTTAAAACAGCGGATTGATTCGATGGGCAAGGATTATGAAAAGTATTTCAACCAAGTATCTACCGGTGCACTCGGGAAAAACATTTACGGTTCTGACCGTTGGGAAAAAGCTCCTGCATTGGCAAAAGATTCTATTCCCAAAGGATTAGAAACTTTCGAACCACAAATCAAAATGCACATATTGAATGAAGCTTTGGTAAATGTAGAAAGGGAAATGGAAAGTTACAAATGGCAAGGAGAAGATATCCGGTTCAAAACAAAAGTACAGGCAAAACAAAAATTGCACTACCACCGGAATTATTCCTACGCTTTCACTTGTATCGTTTTCTTTTTAATCGGGGCACCGTTGGGGGCAATCGTAAAAAAAGGAGGGATTGGTATGCCGGTAGTGATTTCCATAATCATATTCGTTTTGTATTATATCATCAATTTTTCTTCTGAGAATATGACCAAAAATGGAATCATACACCCTACCTTTGCGGCATGGTCGGCCAACCTGATTTTTTTCCCGGTTGCCGTGGTCTTGTTTTACAAGGCCAATAACGATTCCGGGCTGTTCAACATGGGGAATTATACCGACCCGGTTGTTAAATTCTTTTCAAGGTTCAGGCCCAAACAAAAAAACACCGAACACAGTCGATACCAATGATGGAAACAATGTTAGAAACAATCCGGCTCAACAGCATTTCAGAAGCTTTACAGGACATCCGTGCCGGGAAAGTAATCATCGTCGTGGATGATGAAGACCGCGAGAACGAAGGCGATTTCATTGCGGCAGCAGAAAAAGTGACGCCTGATATGGTCAACTTTATGGCCACTCACGGAAGGGGATTGATCTGTACCCCGCTGACCATTGAACGTTGCCAAGAACTGGACTTGCACCTGATGGTGACCAATAATACCGTTTTGCACGAAACCCAGTTTACCGTTTCGGTGGATTACAAAGGAAAAGGAAATACGACCGGGATTTCGGTTCAGGACCGGGCGAATACGATTCAGGCATTGGTGGACCCGCGAACGAAACCTTTTGATTTGGGGCGTCCGGGGCATATATTCCCGTTACAGGCCAAAAACGGAGGGGTTTTGAGGCGTGCCGGACATACGGAAGCCGCAGTTGATTTGGCGAGGCTGGCCGGGTTGAAGCCTGCCGGGATTTTGGTTGAAATTTTAAATGAAGACGGTTCGATGGCGCGTTTGCCGCAACTTTTTAAAATCGCGGAGCGATTCGACCTGAAAATCATTTCTATCCAGGATTTGATTGCTTACCGTTTACAAAACGATTCTCTGATTGAAAAAATCGATGAATTCCCGGTGAAAACTGCATTCGGAGATTTTCAAATGACTTCATATAAACAAACCACTAATAACCAAATCCATTTTGCACTGACCAAAGGGAATTGGACGAAAGAGGAAGTGGTTCCGTTGCGGGTGATTTCGTCGAATAGTTATTATGATTTGTTTTCGGCTTTGCAATTCGGGGAAATCCCGATGCTGGCGAAAACCACTCAGGTCATCAATGATTTCGGAAAAGGGGCGGTGATTTTCATCAACAATGTTTCTGATTCGGATTTGTTGTTGAGCAAAATGAACCAGTTCAAACAATACTTGGAAGGGAAAGCTGACCGCGGGACGATTCCGAATGATATGAAGGACTACGGGATCGGGGCGCAAATCATTCAAGATTTGGGGATTAAAAAAATCAATCTCATTACCCGGAATCCAAAGAATCGACAAACAGTAGGTGGATTTGACATAGAAATCGTGGCCTACACGCCTTGTGGGGAGTAATTTTTCTTTTAAATATTCTCTTTAGGAAAAGTGGAAAGAACTCCTTTTTCAGAGCGCCTAAAAATGGGCTAATATGTTGATTTACAGTTTGTAATTTCAGTCATTGCAGGTGCCCCAACACAGGGTGCAGGTGCCCCAACGCAGAGTGCAGGTGCCCCAACACAGAGTGCAGGTGCCCCAACGCAGAGTGCAGTTGCCTCAACGCAGAGTGCAGATGCCTCAACGCAAAGT
>JAEZDQ010000020.1 GCA_023433225.1 Bacteroidota bacterium
CGTGTCCTTTGTTGGAATAACCCATTAAAATTGAATTATTAAGTTCTCCTCCTGCTTTGCAATAGGGACCAATGGAAGTCCCGGGATAAATTTTCGCTCCCATATTGAGTTTGGCACTTTCGCCCAAGGCGAAACTTCCCCGAACCATGGAACCTTCCATTATTTCAGCGTTTTTGCCTATATATATCGGGCCGTAACTGGCATTGAGCAATGCAAATTCTACGATCGCACCTTCTTCCAGAAATATATTTTCCGGATTCTTCACCCCATTGGTCGCCGAAATAGGCTGGGATTTTCTCCCTTGGGTCAATAATTCAAAATCAAAACGGATTGCATAATCGTTGTAAGTGAACAAATCCCACAACCGGTTGAGATGGATGGTTTCTCCTTGAATCTGCGTTCTACCTTCCTTGTTTTCTCTGTCTTCAAAATCCTCATACATCAATTTCCCCGCAATCATCCGGTTCCCAATCCAAATACTTTCTCCTTCTTTCAATTCTCTGATGGTTTCCGTTAAATTTTTAGTGGGAAAGTAAGCCGGATTGATGAATAAATTCTGATTTGAAATGTTAATTTTATACTTGTCAGATAAATGGTTAATTGTTAAATAACTGAAATTCCCTGAAATCACTTTTTCCCAACGTTCACGGAATGACAAAACACCTATTCTGAGTTCTGCAAAAGGTTTTGTAAGGCTTAAAGGACGGAAATTGCGCCACTCATCGTCATCGAAAAGGATGATGTTCATCAGTCATCTAATTTTAACAAAGGTAAAAAAATATGTTAATATGGTGGTTTCTGCCGTATATTTAACTAAACAAATAAGAGGAAAAATTAATTTTGCTTTATGAAACCAGCTATTGTAGTGTTCGATGAGGTGTTTTCGCAATTGAATTCTTTTTTCGAAGAAAGGGCTTATTCTAAAATTTTCTTTTTCACGGATTCCAATACCCATGATTTGTGTTTTCCTATTGTTTTGAGCGAATTGAAAACTGTGTGGAACCAGGAGGTAATGGAAATTCCGCCAGGCGAAGATTCTAAAGTAATTGAACTCGTTGTTGAAATTTGGAAAACCCTCAGCGAATTGGATGCTGACCGCAACTCATTGATGGTCAACCTCGGTGGAGGTGTCATCACCGATATGGGCGGATTCATTGCTTCTACCTTTAAACGTAAAATCGATTTCATCAACATACCGACCAGCTTACTTGCTATGGTGGACGCAGCAATCGGCGGAAAAACCGGCATTGACCTGAATGGCGTGAAAAACTTAGTCGGTACTTTTGCCGAACCCCAAATGACTTTCATTTACCCCGAATTTCTTCAAACCCTTCCTAAGAGGGATTTGATTTCAGGACTTGCCGAAATGTTGAAACACGGTCTGATTCAGGATAAAACCCATTGGAATCATTTGATTCAAATAGAAAATCCGGACGCTTCCAACCTTCAGCCTTTTATCAGGGATTCCATAAACATCAAAAAAAACATAGTCGAAAACGACCCGTTTGAAAATGGGCGGCGTAAAATTTTAAACTTTGGGCACACCATTGGCCACGCAGTGGAAAGTGAGTTCATGAAAACCGAAAACCATCTGCTTCATGGTGAAGCCATCGCTATCGGCATGTTGGTTGAGAGCATATTGAGTTTTGAAAATGAGTTGATTTCCAAAGAAGAATTGGATGAAATATTTACAAATCTTTTGCGGATTTTCGGAAAAACGCCGATAGATGAAAGTATTATCCCAAATTTATTGGTTTGGATGAAACATGACAAAAAAAATCTAACGGAGAATATTTCTTTCAGCCTTTTGGACAGTATCGGAAATTGCAAAGAGGCTATTTTCCAGAACGAACACCAGATTACGGAAGCTATCAAAATTTATAATCGGAAGTTACAAAATTTCTAACCTTATCGGCACATTCTTTGTGGGGATATACGGGTGAATCAAGTTATGAATCATTTCACCTGTCTTTTTATTCTCATCGCTTTCATGGCTTGTTCACCGAATACGGTTAACCCAAAAACAACAATAATGGAATCAGCAAACAATCAATTTGAAATTATGAAATCGGCAGAAGAGTGGAAAAAAGAACTTACACCCGAACAATATGCTGTCTTGAGGGAAGCGGGTACCGAACGGCCTTTTTCAGGGAAATTCAATATGCATTTTGAAGAAGGCACTTACCGATGCGGCGGTTGCAACGAACCTTTGTTTACTTCTGATTCTAAATTTGACGCCCACTGCGGTTGGCCCAGTTTTGACCGGGAAATAGAAAAAGGAAAAATCGTTGAAAAATTAGATAAATCCCATGGGATGTTGCGCACCGAAATCCTCTGTGCCAAATGTGGCAGCCATTTGGGGCATGTATTTGACGACGGCCCTACCGAAACCGGTTTGCGCTATTGTGTGAATTCACTTTCTTTGAAATTTGAAAAAGATTCTGTTCAATAAGTGGGGATTATGAACCTAAGTGAGTTATTCCATTTCATTCAAATGACGGAATAATTTTCTCAAATCCATCAAATCATTTAATGAAATTTTATTTTCTTTCAAATATTGAAAAGCTATGTTGTTTACTACAAAATTTAATCATATTAGATATATTTTTCACGGCATTTATAGTTAATCTGATAGATTTTTAAATAAATGGGGCTTTTGAACCATTTTCGTTCATAACTTTGCCCTATGAAATTAAGCCGTCTGACACTGCAATTGGGGATTTTGTTATTTATTACAACCATCGCTTTATTTTTGACTTTATTTTTTGTTTTTTCTACCAACGGGCAGATGACGGAAGCGGATTATTTCAATTATTCCTCACTGATTAACTGTTTCATAATGCCGCCAATATTTGCCGGTGTGGGATTTTATTCGGCCTACAGCCAAGCAAAAAAACAATCCCTGAGTTTCTCGCAAGGATTCAAATATGCGTTTTTCCCACAGTTCATTGGAGGATTATCGGGTCTGGGATTTATTTTCATCTTTTTCAATACAATTGGGGCTTGGGCGGAAGACAGTTTGCAAAGAGGTTGGTACGACCTGATGGTCCAAAACCCCAACCCGGAATTCATGGAAGCAAACAAAGAATTCATCAAAGGAATGACCGATATGAGCCATAATTTGTTCACATTCCGCAATTTTACGATTGCATTTATGATCATCCTCTTTTTTTACGTTTTGATATCCACTATCTTCGCCGTATTTCTAAGAAACAGAAACATCTGATGCACTTATCCATCGTAATTCCATTATTGAATGAACAAGATTCCTTGGAAGAACTATTCCAAAGAATTAAAAATATATGTAACCTGCATGGATTTGAATTCGAAGTGATTTTTGTGGATGACGGAAGCACCGATGATTCTTGGAAAGTGATTGAATACCTTTCTGAAATGAACCCCGAAGTAAAGGCCATCCGTTTTCGGAAAAATTACGGCAAATCACAAGCGCTGATGGCTGCATTCCCACAAACTCAGGGCGATGTAGTTATTACCATGGATGCTGATTTACAAGATTTTCCCGAAGAAATACCGGAACTTTACCAAGCTTTGAAACAAAATAAAGCAGATGTTGTTTCGGGTTGGAAACAAAACCGCCAGGATCCGCGGTTATCGAAAAATTTACCTTCAAAGCTCTTCAATTCCGTTGCGAGGAAAACTTCCGGATTGCAATTACACGACTTCAACTGCGGACTCAAAGCCTATCGAAAAGAAGTCGCCCATGAATTGGAACTGCACGGTGATATGCACCGCTACATCCCGGTTTTGGCCAAAAACAAAGGTTTTGGCAATATCATCGAAAAGCAGGTAAAACACCAAGCCCGAAAATACGGTAAATCGAAATTCGGCTCGAAAAGATTTGTGAACGGATTCCTTGATTTAATCACGCTTTCATTTATTTCAAAATTTGGAAACAAACCCATGCACCTGTTTGGTGCCGCCGGGACTTTGATGTTCTTCATCGGTTTTTTGGCGGCGTCTTATTTAGGATTGGAAAAATTGTATAAAGTTTATATCGTTGAACAAAAAGCAAGGCTGATTACCGATAATCCTTTTTTCTATATCTCCTTGACCGCTATGATGCTGGGTACCCAACTTTTCTTGGCGGGTTTCTTAGGTGAAATTTTGGTTCGCTCCAAAAGAAGGTCATTCGATTTTGAAATAAAGGAAACCCTCAATATGAATCAAAAAATACACTTATGAAAAAATTACTTCTGATGCCCATTGTTTCCATTTTATTCATTTCATGCAATATGGGTTTAAACGGAGAAGGAGCCGCTACCTCCAAAAAGGAATTCCCTTTAACGGATTATCAATCCATTGAAGCCAATTGCAATTGCGACATCACGCTCATTCCTTCCAATAACCCGAAAGTCGTTGTAGAATCCCATCAAAACCTGATTGATAATTTGGAAATCAATGTCAACGGAAACAATTTAAAAATCAAGGAAAAATCGAAAGTTGACCAATTTGACTTGTACCATGTAGTTGTCTATTCACCGGTTTCTTTGAATGAAATCGAATTGAACAAGCAATCCCGGATGAAAATTTCAGGCACCTTAAAGGCCGATCGTTTTAAAATTGAAGCAAAAGACCAATCCTTTTTAGACCAAGCATATGTCGATATCCAAGATTTTGAAATAGAACTCTCCGATCAAGCTCATCTGACGATAACGGGTACCGCCATCAATTTGGACGTGGATTCTTCGGACCAAGCCAACGGGAATTTTGCTGACTTACAAACAGTTGATATTAAATTCAAGGCAGAAGATAATTCTAATATGTCCCTTTATGCGATGAAGAATTTGTCGGGTGAAGCGCAAAACAATGCCCAAGTGAGTTACAAAGGCGACCCCAACAAGAATACTACCGAAAAAGACAGAGCATTTATCAACAAAAATTAAAACCTAAATATGATTAGCCCAATGGACAAAGCCAAAATATGGCTTGGAAATGAATATGATGAAGATACCCGAAATGAAGTGGAACAATTAATCCAATCCAATCCGGATGGGTTGGAAGATGCATTTTATCGCGACTTAGAATTCGGCACAGGCGGCATGCGCGGCATCATGGGCGTAGGAACCAACCGCATCAACAAATATACACTTGGTGCTGCGACCCAAGGTTTGGCCAATTACCTGAAAAAACAATTTCCGGACAAGGAAAAATCAGTCGCAATTGCTTATGACGTTCGGCATAACTCCGAATTGTTTGCAAGGATTGTCGCCGATATTTTAACCGGAAATGCCATCAAAGTCCACTTATTTGAGAGTTTCCGTCCGACGCCGGAATTATCCTTTGCCGTTCGCCATCTAAAATGTGACGCGGGAATTGTTCTGACAGCTTCCCATAATCCGCCCGAATACAACGGTTACAAAGTTTATTGGAACGACGGCGGGCAAATTGTCCCTCCACAAGATAGAGAAATCATTGAAGAAGTAACCAAAGTGAAACCTTCCGAAATCTTTTTCAACGGAAACGACAGGCTCCTGAACGTCATCGGAAAAGAAATCGACGAAGCGTTCATCGACGCTTGCGTTCACAATGCAAGTTTTAGCCAAGTGGGTAAAAACGAACTCAATATCGTTTTCACTTCCATCCATGGGACTTCAATTGCCATTATGCCCGAAGCCCTGAAACGCGCCGGATTTACAAATGTCCACATCGTGCAGGAACAAGCGGTGCCAAGCGGAGATTTCCCAACTGTTAAATCACCGAATCCAGAAGAGCCCGAAGCATTGAAAATGGCGTTGGAGTTAGCGGAAAAGATCAATGCCGATATCGTCATTGGAACGGATCCGGATGCGGATCGATTGGGAATTGCGGTTCGGGATTTCAATGGAAATATGGTTTTATTAAACGGCAATCAAACCAATGCGGTTTTGACCCATTATTTGTTGAATAAATGGGATGAGGACGGCTTGGAAGGAACCGAGTTTATCGGTTCCACAATTGTTACATCCGATATCTTTTTGGACTTGGCGAAACTTTACAATCTGGAATGCAAAGTAGGTTTGACAGGATTCAAATGGATTGCCGATATGATTCGCAAGGCGGAAGGCCGACAAAAGTTCATCGGCGGCGGCGAAGAAAGATTTGGCTTTATGGTTGGCGATTTTGTGCGCGACAAAGATTCCATTTCTTCTCCCCTGCTCGCTTGTGAGATTGCTGCTTTTGCCAAAGCGAACGACAGCAGTTTCTTTGAAGAATTGATTCAAATCTATACAAAAACCGCTTGCTACCAAGAAGATTTGGTTTCATTGGTAAGGGCCGGAAAAGACGGTGCGGCCGAAATCGCTGAAATGATGTCGTCGTTCCGAAAAAATCCGCCTGAATCGTTTGACCAGTCTAAAGTGGTTCGTTTGGATGATTACCAAAGTTCCATTTCCAAGGATTTGGTAACGGGTGTGGAAACGCCGATCGAAATCCCAAAATCGAATGTTTTGATTTTCTACACACAGGACGGCAGTAAAATTGCTGCTCGGCCTTCGGGAACGGAGCCTAAAATTAAGTTTTATTTCTCGGTTAAATCCAATCTGGATGAAATCCAAGATTATGAAAGGGTGAAATCGGAATTGGCCGCAAAAATCGAACGCTTAAAAAACGAATTTAAATAAATTTATCCTTCACTCTGAAGTAGAAGAACCAAATTTTCGTATCTCAGAATACAATTGATTAAAGTTTGTCTGATTATTCATGAAACTGATTTCCATACTGCTTTCGCTTGTTTATTATTTCTTTTTCGGTTTGACCTTGGCCGTGATGCACGTCTGGCAGTGGTTGGCATATAATCTGGGCGGATACAAAACGCAC
>JAEZDQ010000088.1 GCA_023433225.1 Bacteroidota bacterium
CGGAACAGCAAAGGAAATCTGGTTACCAAATATCCGATTAAAAAAGTTGAACTTAAAGAAGAAGGGGTTTCTACGCTTGCGCCGAGAAAAATCTGGTTCGATGATACGGTAAAACGTTTGAACGCCGACGGACGCGGTGAATTGTTAGGAGCTTTCAAAGGAACCGATAAAATCCTTACTATCACAGACAAAGGAGAAGCGCGCCTGACTTCCTTCGACTTAAGCAATCGATATGACGATGAATTGTTGGTAATGGAAAAATGGAATCCTGAAAAACCGATTTCCTGTATTTATTATGACGCTGAAAAAGAACGGTATTTTGTGAAAAGATTTTTACTGGAAGACACACTGAACCCTCAGCCTTTTTATTTTCTCGAAGACGGGAATTCATTTATAGAATTGGCAACTACCCAAACCAAACCTATTGTCGATTTGATTTTTTCCAAGGTAAAAGGAACGGAACGTGAGCCGGAGGTTGTCAATTTGGAAGAATTCATCGCAGTAAAAGGAATCAAGGCCCAGGGAAACCAACTGACTTCTCATAAAATTAAACAAATCAACTTGCAGCCTCCTGCGGAACCGGAAGAAGAACCGATTCCACAAACGGAAACTGAAACACCCAAAAATGGGGAACCCGAGGATTCGGATGGAATTATGGGCGAACAAGCCACTTTATTCTGATTGGAAAATCAGAAGATTTTTATGCCTGCCTCAAATCTTCCTAATCATTTAAAATTAACATTCAGAATTTAAAATATTAAATATGTCCATAGCACTCATTACGATAATCATCATCGCCGCAAATGTAATTTTCAGCCTGAAAGGGTTTCAAGACCCTGTGTTTTTTAACCGGTATAAATTCCAAACCGGAGCGGTTTTGAACGGTAAGCAATACGACAGAATCCTGAGTTCAGGATTTTTACATGTGGACTACACGCATTTGATTTTCAACATGCTTACGCTTTATTTCTTTGCAAATGTGGTGATTCAATTCTTTGCCGCACCTTCTTATTTTGTGTATGGCTCAACGGGTGTGTTCAATATGACGACCGGCTACATTATGTTTGCTGTGGTATTTTTGGCAGCTGTAATCGGTGGAAACTTACTGGCACTTTTCTTCCAAAAAAACAATCCCCATTATTCGGCAGTCGGTGCTTCAGGCGGAGTATCAGGTGTTTTGTTCGCAGCAATTGCCGCTTATCCCGAAATGACTTTAGGAATTATGTTTGTCATCCCAATGCCGGGTTGGGTTTTCGGGATTCTGTATTTGGGTTATTCCGTTTACGGGATGCAGAAACAATTGGGGAATATCGGTCACGAAGCGCATTTGGGAGGAGCCATAATAGGTTTGATTGCCCCGATACTTTTCTATCCGGAGATTTTTACGGTTAACAAAATTTATATTTTAGGAATGCTGTTGCCGATTGCTGTTTTGTTGGTTTTGGCCATACAGTCCGCAAAGAAATAAAAAAACCTGTCAGCTTTATACTGACAGGCATTTATTAATCTTATAATTTTAAATCTAATTAATATCGGTAATATTCCGGTTTGAATGGCCCCTGAACTTCCACGCCGATGTACTCAGCCTGAGCTTGGGATAAGGTTTCCAATTCCACACCCAATTTAGCCAAATGCAATGCAGCGACTTTTTCGTCAAGGTGTTTCGGTAAAGTATAAACTTTGTTTTCGTATTTGTCGGAATGGTTCCAGAGTTCAATCTGAGCCAAAGTCTGATTCGAAAACGAATTACTCATTACAAAAGACGGATGTCCGGTCGCGCAACCCAGATTCACCAGGCGGCCTTCTGCCAATATAATGATGTCTTTTCCGTCAATCGTGTATTTATCGACCTGAGGTTTGATTTCATCTTTGGTATGGCCATAATTTTCATTCAACCAAGCCATATCGATTTCGTTGTCGAAATGCCCGATGTTACAAACGATTGCTTTGTCTTTCAATTTCATGAAATGTTCGCCGCGTACAATCCCGAAATTCCCGGTTGTGGTGATGACAATATCCGCATTTTCAATGACGGTATCCAGCCTTTTCACTTCATAACCTTCCATGGCCGCCTGCAAAGCACAGATCGGATCAATTTCAGTTACGGTTACGATAGCTCCTGCCCCGCGGAATGAAGCTGCCGTTCCTTTTCCTACGTCACCATATCCGCAAACCACTACGCGTTTCCCGGCAATCATAAGGTCGGTCGCTCTTTTGATGGCATCAACCGCAGATTCGCGGCAACCGTATTTATTGTCGAATTTCGATTTGGTAACGGAATCATTCACATTAATGGCCGGCATTACCAAGGTTCCGTTTTTCATTCTTTCATACAAACGATGAACACCTGTGGTAGTTTCTTCGGAAAGGCCTTTGATTCCTTCCGCCAATTCAGGAAAACGGTCAAAAACCATATTGGTCAAATCGCCGCCATCGTCCAGAATCATGTTCAACGGTTTTCTGTCTTCACCGAAAAATAAAGTTTGTTCGATGCACCAGTCAAATTCCTGCTCGTTCATGCCTTTCCATGCATATACCGGAATCCCGGCAGCAGCAATTGCAGCGGCAGCGTGGTCTTGGGTAGAAAAAATATTGCAGGAAGACCAAGTTACTTCCGCGCCCAATTCAACCAAAGTTTCAATCAAAACCGCGGTTTGGATGGTCATGTGCAGACAACCTGCTATTCTTGCGCCTTTCAATGGTTGTGAAGCTTTGAACTCTTCACGAATCGCCATCAAGCCCGGCATTTCGGCCTCTGCCAGTTTTATTTCTTTTCTTCCCCACTCTGCCAAAGAAATATCTTTAACTTTGTAAGGCAGAAATTCTGTTTGTGTACTCATATTCAAATTATTTTTAAACGATTTAGGATTTATCCAAAATCAGAACGCAAAGTTACAAACTATTTTTTTCTTAAAATGCCTTTAATCGATTCCTTACATAGAGACCAGTTTACAAGGATTGTCTGTTGGAAAACCGAAGAGTCCGACGAAGAGTTATTGGATTTCCTCCAACTCAGCCCGTACCGGATTATGAAATATTTGACTCTTACGCCCAAGCAGGGAAAAGAATACTTGGGGTTAAGGGCTTGTTTAAAAGTTTTAGATTTGGATCTGGAAATTTATTATGATAGCCGAGGGAAACCATTTTTGCCGGCCAACAACCAAATCTCCATCAGCCATTCGCACAATATGGTCTGCGTGGGGTTGAGCGAATTTAAACTCGGAATCGATATTGAGAAAAATCGGCCGTCAAAGATTTTGAATATAAAGGAGAAATTCATCCGGAAGGAAGATGAAGCCTTGTGGATTCCTGAAAAAAACCGAACGGATTATCTACATATCATTTGGGGGATTAAAGAGGGTTTATACAAATTAAACGGTGGAAACCTGTGGAATTTCCTTCATCATTACCGTGTGGAACCGTTCGAATTAAAAGAGAAAAAGGCAATCAAATGCTGGATTTCAGATGAAACCCAAAGCAGAAAATATTTCGCTTATTACATGAGGATTGAAGATTATTTTTTGACATGGGTATTGGATTATGAATGAATTCATCCGTTACTTAACCGAACCCTATCAAAGTTATGAACCTTGGCAGATAGCCGTAGAATCGATGGCCGTAATACTCGGGATTGCAAGTGTTTATTTTTCCATGAAAAGGAACATTTGGGTTTATCCGACCGGGATTGTTTCGACGGCCATTTATATATATTTACTTTTCGATTGGGGTTTGTACGGCGATATGCTCATCAATGTATATTATACGGTCATGAGCGTTTACGGCTGGATTCTTTGGCAAAAAGCGGTCGAAGAAGACCATGTTCACGTTCCTGTTTTAAGGATGGATAAAAAAGAATACGGAATCGGGACAGTCTTATTCGTATTCAGCATTTTATTGGTTTTGGCCATCTATTATTTTCGGCCGGTCATCCAAAATGGATTCGACTTGAACTTTATAGAGGAATCAGGCTTCCACTACACCGCTTTCGACTATACCGACGCCTTCCTGACTGGGATGTTTTTGGTAGGAATGTGGCTGATGGCAAGACGGAAAATCGAAAACTGGATTTTTTGGATCATCGGCGACTTGATTGCCATTGGATTGTTTTTGGAAAAAGGCTATGCAATCACTGCATTTCAATACCTGATTTTTACCATTTTGGCCGTCATCGCCTATTTTGAATGGAAAAAACAAATAATCAAACAAACCCAAAGTTAATTTCTTAACTTTAATCTTTGAAAATCAAACATCAGGCCTTATGGAATACCATCAAAAGTCCATCAAAAACTGGGCAGAGGACGACCGGCCGCGGGAAAAACTCTTACTCAAGGGACAACGCGCATTATCCGATTCGGAACTATTGGCCATCATCATGGGAAGCGGTTCGAAAAACGAATCGGCAGTGGAACTGGCCAAAAGGATTTTGCATTCCGCCGGGAACAATTGGAACCATTTGTCAAAACTCACCGTAAAAGATTTGTGTAAATTCAAGGGAATCGGCGAAGCCAAGGCAACCGGCATCATTACCGCATTGGAAATCGGCAGGCGGCGCGCCGCACAGGGAATTTTGGAAAAACCCAAAATTGGCTCAAGCCACGATGCTTTTTTACTTTTCCAAAGCCTGATCGGCGATTCCAACGTAGAAGAATTTTGGGTGCTTTATCTGAACCAAGGGAATTTTGTCGTCCGTAAAGAGCAAATCAGCAAAGGGGGTATCAACCAAACTGCGGTTGACTTGCGGGTTATTTTGAAAACCGCCGTAGAAGAAATGGCGACGGGCATGATTTTGGGGCACAACCATCCTTCGGGCAACAATTCACCGAGCGAGGCCGACAAGGCACTTACCAAAAAAATCAAAAATGCCGGAGCCCAACTCGACATTGACGTGCTCGACCACCTGATTGTCACGCAAAAATCTTACTTTAGCTTTGCCGACGAAGGAATTCTATGATGAAAAATAAAATCCTGATTTATACGCCCGAAATTTTCTCAAGAGTCCGGTACATTTTTGATTTTATTTTAAATGAATTTTCCGGGTTGGAGTATGAATTCACATCGGATAAATTAGCGTTTCAACGGTACGATTTTCCAAAAATTAATTATTCTTCGGGAAAATTAGAAGATGAAATCCATTTAGTTTCAGATGAAGTCTTGTTTGAAAATGGGATTTCAGATAAAATCAAATTCAAAAACTTAAATCCGGTTGGAAAATGTTTTTATGCCTTAAGCCGCTACGAGGAATATTTACCGCACGAAAAAGACATTCACGGAAGGTTTTCCGGAAAAGGAAAAGTTTATAAAACACCATTTGTAGATCAATGGATTTTGGATTTTCAGCAGGAATTGAAATCGAAATATCCGGAATTGGTATTCAAAAAAAGAAATTTTGAATTGATTCTCACCTGCGATGTGGACCAAGCATGGAAATATAAGCACAAAGGCCTGAAAAGGACTTGGGGGGCTTATACAAAAGACTTATTCCGATTAAATCTCAAAGAATTAAAATCTAGGAGATCAACAATTTCAGGAAAAATACCGGATAGTTTCGACACATTTGATTTTTTTCAATCTCTCCTTCGACAAGCTCAGGATGACGAACTTCGACAAGCTCAGGATGACCGACTTCGACAAGCTCAAGATGACGGAATTCGAAAGAATCAGGAAGAAAAAAGTGGTAAGAAAATTCAAAATAACCATACTGAGCGTCATGGTGAGCCTGTCGAACCATCCGTCCGGATGATCTTTTTCTGGCTGATGGCGGATTACGGTCCGTTTGACAAAAACAACCCGGTCAATAACGTACAATTTCAAAACAAAATCAGGGAAGTATCAAATTGGGCGGACTGCGGCATTCATCCTTCTTATACTTCGAATTCAAATCCGGGAAAATTAAAAGTTGAAATCGAAAGGTTGGAAAAAATCATCGGTAAAAAAATTACAAAATCACGCCATCATTATCTCAAACTGAATTTTCCCGGAACTTATCAAAACCTGATTGAAAAAGGCATCACCGAAGATTACACTTTGGCTTATGCCGACGAAACTGGTTTCCGCGCCGGAACCTCTACTCCTTTTTTCTGGTACGATTTGTCAAAAGAAAAACAGAGCGAATTAAAAATCCATCCGTTTTGTGCCATGGATGTCGCTATGCGAAACTACATGAAATTATCTACCAAGGAGGCAACGGCGGAGTTGCAAAGGCTTAAGTCTGAAGTCCAAAAAGTAAATGGCCAAATGATTGTGCTTTTTCATAATTCAAACTTTCACGGTGAATGGGAAGGCTGGGACAAGGTGTTGGAGAGTTTGGTTGAATAATATTTTCGTAAATTTGAATGGCTCTAATGAAAAACATCAAAAATGAATTACAAGACCTCGTTTTGGGAAATGAATCGATTGGCCATTCAGAATCTGTCAAAAAAGCCCAAATTTTCCTTAGAAGATATGCGCAAGCAAATACAAACACTTCAAAAGAAAAGCACTTCAAAAATCAGGAAGAAGAAGCCTTATCAGACTTTTTAGAAGAAAAAGGGTGGGATTATCAACGTCCAATTTCACAAAAAAACTATTTGACAGAAGGTGCAGAACAAAAAGTCTATCATTTAAATGAACAGTTTGTAATTAAATTAAATGACGGTATTTTTTATGAAACATGGTTGGATTACTTCAACAGCTTGTTGATTCATAATTATTTTTTTCCTGTTACCCATTATGAGTTTTTAGGCTTTAGCAAACGAAACAATAGGTTTTTTGCAATTGTAAAACAGCGCTATATTCCTGGAACTGAGGTTGTCGATTTAAAGTCAGTAAAAATATTTCTTGAAGCAAACGGGTTTGAGAATATTCGAAATCACGACTATTTTAGCCAAAATTTGGGGATCATATTTGAGGATTTGCATGACGAAAATATTATTTCAAACAATGGAATTCTTTACTTTATTGATACTATTTTTTATTTAACCGAAGATTTTTATAAACCCTAATGTATTCCTTTCAAAAAATAAAACGCAAAAACCTCGATTTGGAAAAGTATTCAAAAGCCATTCAACAAGCTTTGAATTACCGGGTGTATGCGGAATATTGGTATCTTGACACCTTGACTGACGAAAAATGGGAGTGTTGGGTTTGGGGTGATTATGAGGCAGTTATGCCTGTTCCGCTCCAATATAAATTCGGATTTAAATTCGTCCTTCAGCCCACTTATTGTCAGCAATTAGGTGTGTTTTACAAGGAAGAAATCCCGGAAGAATCGTTCCGCAAGTTTGAAAAAGTACTTCATAAATATCGCGTAAGAAGTTATTGTTTCAACGAAGAAAATACAGAAAAGTACAATCCCACCGGGAAAAAGAAAGTAAATTATGTTTTGGATTTGGGCAGTTCTTATGAGGAGATAAAAAATAAATCCTCAAAATCTTCTAAGTGGAACGCCAAGCAGTTCGAAAAATCAGGATTAGGCATAAATTCTAATATTGATTTGAAAACAATTCTATTAAAAAAAGAGGAATCCAACACTTTTCAATTACGTGAAAAAACCAGATTAAAACTTTCAGAATTACTTCAAACTTTATCTAAAAGAAATTTATTACTCACAAAGGCTGTGTACCAAGAAAATGAAGTAGTCGCCTTTGCTTGTTTCATTCATTCAAAAAACAGAATTATTTATATAAATTCAACATCCGACCAAAAAGGACGGAAAGTTTGTGCACCGACAGGATTACTAAACGACATCATCAGAGAATATTCTAAACAGCCTGTTTTATTGGACTTTGAGGGATCTACGAATCCCAATTTAGCTGGCTTTTTTAAGGGTTTCGGAGGTGAGTCAAAACAGTACACGATTTTTTCAAATTTTCGTTTTTAATTTATGAACGGACTGGAAATATTTAAAAAATATTTGGGTGAATTGAATGAATTCATTGATTCTGATGAATTTAAAAACTCAGAACATGTCCCGATTTCTGTTAATCGTGTTAAATCTTTTATTAATAATCCAAATAGAACAGACACTAAGCCGATTCTGTACTTAGGTTATTCGGGTGATAAATTGATTGTTTACAGAACGGTTCTTCAGGACGGACTTTCGCTTGATGGAGAATCTGTTGAAATCGCTTGGTTGAGCGGAGTTTGGACCCATCCTTCGTTTCGGAGAAAAGGTTTAGCAAATACACTTCTAAATGAGGTTTATAAAGATTATGAAGGAAAATTGATTGTTACCAATTTCGGAGTAGATTCCGGGAAGCTGTTTGAAAAAAATCCTTTGTTTAAGGAATTTAAACGTTTACCGGCGCATCGGTTTTATTTCCGCTTGAGCCTAAGTGAAATATTACCCCCTAAGTCGCTGTTTTTCAAAAAGATAAAATTTATTCTTACCCTCATTGACAAAATTGCAAATCCATTTTTAGAATTGAGATATATTTTCAAAAAAAAATACAGAAATTCTTTTATTTCAACCAGCATATTTGATGAGGAACTTCAAGAATATCTAGCTCATCAATCGGGAAAATCTTTATTTAAAAGAAGAAATGAAGACTTCAAATGGATTGTCGAATATCCTTGGATTCTTCAAAAGACCGACGATAATGAACATGACAAAAAATATCATTTCACAACTACTGCTAAACGATTTTATACCAAAACTTTCACTTTCAAAGAGAACGGTATAATTTCGGGATTTTTACTTTTTACTGTAAAAAATGACGCCATGAAAATTCATTATTTATATGCGGATTCCGATTCGATTTTTTCTGCTTGGAGCGAATTTATTTTAGACTTTATTTTGAGAGAAAAGATAGGATATTTGTTGACTGTTAATAAAGAACTGATTAATATTCTAAAAAACAAAGGCGGATTTTTATTTTCCAAACAATGGGATAAAACATTCTTCTGTGGAAAAGAATTATTGGAAAAACATCCGGAAGTATGCAATTTGAATTTGGAAATGGGGGACGGTGATTCTATTTTTACTTAAATGAAAAACTGGCTTATAAAAAACATCAACCCTTCCGGAAAGAATCTTATCCTACCTTTTTATCATGCTGTGTCCGATGAAAAATGCCCTCATATAAGTAACTTATATCCGGTTAAAAAAATCCAAGAATTTGAACGCGAACTCGATTTTTTCCAAAAAAACTATGAAGCCATCAATTTGGACAAGCTTTTAAATTATGTTCAAAACAAAACAAGACCTGAGAAAAAATCCTTTTTTTTAAGTTTTGATGACGGACTAAAGGAATGTTATACGGTAATTGCCCCAATTCTGAAAGAAAGGGAAATTCCTGCGGCTTTTTTCATCAATACAGGCTTTGTAAACAACCAAGATCTTTTTTACAGATACAAGGTCAGCCTGTTGATTGAAGCACTAAAAAGCTCAAATTCTTCAGAAAGAATCAGCACTAATGACCTATTGAAGTTAACAATACATGATACGCCAAAAATCGATGAGATTGCAAAAAAATTAAATGTGAATTTTCAGGGATTTCTGGAAGATGAGAAACCGTATATGAATTGGAAAGAAATCAAAGAGCTTTCTGAACAAGGGTTCTATATAGGCGCGCATTCAATAAATCATCCTTATTATTACCAGATTTCATTGGAAGAACAAGTCAGGCAAACTAAGGAGAGTATTGAAACTGTTACTCATCATTTGAACCCGAACTACCGCATTTTTTCTTTTCCTTTTACCGATTATTTGGTGACAAAAAGTTTCTACAATCGAGTTTATACTGAAGGAATCTGTGATTTGACCTTCGGAACTGCTGGCATCAAAGACGATGAATTAAATAATAACCTACAAAGGATTTCAATGGAGAAATGTACCATAAACCCGGCAACCTATATTGGCAAAGAACTCTTTCAATATCGTCTAAAAAAGTCAATTAATAAAAACAGGGTGATCCATCCGGAATAAAATTTCGTATTTTAACGCAATGAAATTATTTTCAACATTAATTTTTATGCTGATTTTCCCAGCGGTTTCAGCTCAAAACAAAATCTACGAACATTATAATTATACTTTGGAGGAGTATTACAAACCTCTAACAGTTAGAATTAATGCCGTTCTTTTACAAAGGAATGATGGCTCAGGGAATTTTGACCAATATGATCCTGAAGAAAAGAAACTATTTCTTGAGTACTTGGAACGGGTAAATTACACCTATAATGTATTGGAGCAACCTATAAATTTGGAAGGCTGCTATACAGGAACCGACTTTTATAATAACGCCAAACTTCAATTCGTCTTTAACATTATTGAGGTTAAGAATACTTATTATTGGAACTACCTCAATAGTGGGGCTATTCCGGAAGAAAAAAAGTATAGCGGTTTCTCCCCGTCTGAAAAATGGTATTTAAAACCTTTGGATGATTCAATCAGTGCATTAAAGACTTCCAAAGCTATCAATATTTACTTTACCCAAAATGGCAACCGATTCGATGAATTGATAAAAAACAAAGGTATGGGGTCAGATATTACTGGAGATATGGCTTCTGAATTTCCGTCTGCCTCAAAGTTAAACCGAAGTTCACAAGTTCATGCGCCTAATGTTTATATCAAATATTTAAAACAACGATACCAGTCTCCAAAAGACTACAATACAACTTGGGAAGAGACAAAAAACTGGTGGCTGAGTGCCGGACTTGGACATGAGTTGGGACATAGTTTTGGATTGGGTCATTCCAACGAATACCATAATGCCAATAAATGTAAATATTCAATCATGTCCCAAAAAGGGACAGACCCTCGAAATTACCTTCAACCCACCGAAATCAAAAAAATGCACTGGAACCTGACACGTACCAACCTGATGCAGTTTGTGACTGAAGAATCGCATTACGGCGTGAGCTGGCTGATTGAAAATGATACCACTTGGGACAAGCCCAGACGATTTTACAATGATTTTGAAATTGCTAAAAATGTGACTTTAACCATTTCGGATTCCATTGTTTTACCTCCTCAGGCTACGATTAAATTAAATAAAAAATCTAAAATAATTTTTACCGGAAAAGGAAAAGTCGTGAATGCTTTCGGTGAAGAATTTTCAAATTTTCAAAAGCACCGAACGGCTGACATCCTGAGAGATTGATTATATCTTTTTAGATTTTATACTTACTTCAAACGTCCGAATCGGATTTTCGTAGGATTCCAAAGTTTCGGTATTGAAATTTCCTTTGATAAAAACCGCACACATGGTGTTGGCTACATGATATAAATTCGGATAAAATTCTTGGGGAACGCCCTCCATTATTCCATGTAGAATTTCAAAGCGGACTTTTTCGGGTGAAAAAGCATAGTCGTGCCAAACCACAACCGAATCTTCATGAACCAAATGCCGGAAAACATTTCGGGTATCCGACTTCACAAAATCGTGATGGTGGTTTCCGTCAATAAAAATCACATCGAATTTCCGGTTCAGGCCGGCATAATCAAAAGTTCTCGAGTCACCTTCCAAATGGGTTACGTTCGGCAATCCTTTAGAGAAGAATGCATGGGCATCCGCGTATTTTTCAGACATTCCCAAATGGAGCATTTGCTGCTTGGATAAATTGAGGGTAAAACATTCTTGAGCCACATCGGAAACATTTCGTACACTTTCACCTCGCCAGGTTCCGATTTCAAAATAAGTAGAACCCTCTTTTCTCCGACAAAGGGATTTGAGCAAAGCAATATCGGTCGGAAGTGAACCGCCTCCTAAAAATGAAAAAGAATTTAATTCCTCCGAAAAATCGGGAAATAATTCATCCAATTGAATGACCGGAAGTCCTTTTGGCTTTTGGAAATCCTTTTCCACTTTCTTTTGCCAGACTTCATTTTCATTTAAAATATGATTCAGCAGCCAGGGATTTTTCATGATTTCTCCGATGGCTTGGAATGTCTTGGTAAGTTTCTTCATGTTTTCAAATTTCTTAAATAATTATGGAAAAGCAACATGCCGGTAATTCCGGTAAAAGTAAATGCAACCGCCATTCCCGCTGCCGCACCCATAATTCCGTAAATCGGAATCCACCAGATACCCAGTCCCAAAATGATGACCAATGCACCTATAGAAGTAACAGTGTTCCAGTGCGCTTTCCCAATGGCTGAAATCATATTTCCGTAGAGGTTCCGCATCAACATATTGCCAACCAGTGCCGCAAGCATCACAAAAAATACCCGCCCGTCGCTCTCCCGGTAATTTTCTCCAAAAACCAAAGGTATAATTGAATCTTTCATTAAGTATCCGACAATAAGAATAAGAATAGCAATTGGAATAAATAATTTATAATAATTCACCACATAGAACCGAAGGTAACTTCCGTTGGTAGAGTTTGCCACTATTTTGGGATAATCCGTATGCATAAAAATCAAAGGCAAAAATGAAAGGCTCATGGGAAGCATGACGGCAACTTTATAAAACGCCACCGAAGTTTCGTCCAAAAACAGTCCGATTAACAGGAAATCCATCGCGAACAACATATCGGAAAAGAAATAGGTCAAACTTGCATGGATTGAATAACGCCAAAATTGTTTCAAATCAATCGAAGGTTTAGCCAAAGAAAGGCGCGGACGCTTCTTCATATAAATTAAAGAAACCCAAGGCATGACCGCCATCGATATCAGATAGCCCAAAATCCCGAAAAAATAGGTTAGGATTCCGGCCAAGGCAAGTCCGGAAAGGTACACGGACATATTGACTTGGGAATAAATTTTATTATTACCATGCATTCGGTAATAAGCCTGGATATGGTTGAAAAAATAATAACCCAATAGCCTGACCGCAAAAAAGCCTATGACCCATAAAATACCGTCGTATTTCAGCGCATAAACAACCGAAACAACGCAAAAAGCAAGCGTGATGAAGACATGGTTAATCAATCCTTTCAAAAAGACATATCGGTTGAGCTCGGCTTTGGCTTCATCGGTTTTTTGTAAAATTCCGAAACGCAACAAACCCTGATTGGAACCTAAACCTATCAAGGGTGTAAAAACCACAAATACCGAAGACACTAAAACAATTAACCCAAAATCATCTTGAGGAATCAGCCTCGCCCCAATGATATTGATGAACATCATGGAAAGTTTGGTCACCACACCGGAAAGGAAAACGAAAAGCCCTTGATTGGAAATAAATTGTCTTATGAACTGCAAAAGACTTTTCATCCGAAAATTTGTTTATAGGCGCCCAACAGACTCAAAACCATCGATTTTTCTTTGAACCCTCCTCGTTGAAACATTTCCGTTGCGTCTTTTTTCAATTCCTGATTTTTCAGCAAATCTATATGTTTTGAAAAATATTCTTCAAAATATTGCTGAACCGAAGAATTGGACTGATAATAATAAGCATAAGAAGTCATCTGCGCTTTATATGGTTTCCCGAGAAATTTGTTGTAGAAAATATTATTGGCACGCGACAATACATTTGAACCAAATTCGGTTTTCCAATTTTTGTCGGGTCGCATCAAAGTCCTTTCCCATTTGTATTTTGTAGAAGGTTTACAGTATTTATTAATCCATTCGATGTAAATTTTCTGATTGAATTTCCATTCTTCGGGAAGCATTAAAACGAAACGCAGAAAATCGTTATGCATGAACGGAGACAACTGCCAAGAGAATTTTTCGGCCACGTAATTCCCTATCACAATGTAATTGAATCCGCGGTTATGCAATAAACACATTTCTTCCGAATCATAATTTTTCAGCAATTGTTTTAAATATTCATCAATTTTAGATTGATAGGTCGAATTGGAAATGATTTTCCTGAGCGCATTTTCAGGCGAAGTTCTTTCCGGAACTGAAAGATAGGTTCCAAGCACCGCGTCCCCCAGATGCCCGCTGTGAATCACTCCCAAATCAGAAAAATCAATTTGTTCCAAAGCAAAATTGGAATGAACTCCTCCGGTAAATTGTGTCAGGCCTTGTGAAATCCGGGAAATTTCATCTATATCTTTCAAATATTCTCCTCCATCGAGATGAATTACATTCAGATTTAATTCTTGATCCTTCGCAATTTTTCGGGCAATTTTTTCATCCCAATATCCGGAATGTGAAAAGCAAAGTGCTTCTTCCGGTTTGAACCCCAATTTTTTCGCATAAAAAATACCCAACCGGGAATCCAGTCCGCCGCTCAACAAGGAAAAATGCTTTTTACCGATGTCCAAATCCTTTTCATATTCCTGTCGGACTGCGATGGAAAAAAGTTCATCCATCGCGGAAAGAGCCGCAGCTTTCGTTCCCTGAAAAGTCGAACGGTTTTCGAGTGGAGTTAGGCTTTCAATTTTTAGATTTCCAGAATTTGTATCGATTAATATTTGTTCGGAACTCCTTAGTTTTTTCACCTCTGAAATCAAGGTGTTATTGTCCATTAAACTAGAAAGGACAAGCATAGAATAAGCAGAATTGAGGTCTTCAGTATACGGC
>JAEZDQ010000094.1 GCA_023433225.1 Bacteroidota bacterium
CCTAAATCAAATTCCTTTAGAATTTTGGCAATTTGGATCGGGGAAAATTTACTCTTTTTCATAATTACAGTTTTAAAATTAATATTTTTTCTACTTTTAAACTGTACTATTTTTGGTGAAGCTTACAACTGTACTATGGAATTTTTAGTAACTGCAACAACCTTGACATTACTTGTTGGACTTTTAATAAGCCCATTTCTTTTACTTCGTTTCATTAATCGGTCAAGCATTAAATATAAATTCGTTTCATACTTGACTATAGGAGTGTTTCTGACAGCACTGATAACAATTATTTTTGCTTGGTGGGCTTACACTTCGGACTTGCTTTTACTTAAACATTACGGATATGACATTGACGGAATGAATGAAACTGAATTTTATGGAAAAGTTTTACCAGAGAATATGGACAAAGTAAAAAGCCTTGAGACAAGCATTATGGGAATAGGATGGCCATTAAAAGCAATATTGAAATTTGTATTTTATTCACCTTATTTATTAATTATCTATGGTGTGACATATCTAATCGGACGGAAAACTCAAAAAGCAGAATTGCAACAATAATAAATACCGAAATTGGTGATTGGCATAATAGACAGACAATTCCAAGAAATGAATAAACCAACCAGCCACTAACACGGGTTTTGCGTCAGGCGGGCTGACGTGCAAACTTGAAATTTTGTGCTTCAAATAAACATTAGTAATAAATTGAGCCTTTGTACTCCGAAACCCGCCCGAACGCAAAGCCCCTGCCCGTTAGCAGTAAGCGCGAACAAACCCTACAATAAACAAAATGAGACTACCAACATACGATGTATTCCCAAGTTTTTCGGACGACAAAATAATGTTGCGACAAGTTCAGTTTTCCGACATCAATGACATTATTGAAATTTCTTTCTACGACTCCATTCAAGCTACCACATTGACACAAGCAATAGAAATGCAAGCCAAAATAGATGAGGACTACAACAAAGGAAATTCAATACACTGGGGTATTGCAGACAAATTAACAAATAAAATCGTTGGAACTTGCGGTTATTATCGTGGACTCAACAAAGGCGAAGGAGAACTGGGTTGTATTTTGTTACCTCAATTCCATGGACAAGGTTATATGACTTTTGCGATGTTATTAGCAATTGAATTTGGACTTAATGATATTGGGCTAAAACGCATTTGGGCTATAACAACTAAACAAAACGAAAAAGCGATAAAACTTATTGAGAAACTTAACTTTATCAAAATTGCAGATTTGGACGACAATGAAGTAGAATACGAATTAATACAAGATTTAAACCTAACGGACTAATGGAAAAAATGCCTACCCGATAGCGCAGATTGAACTTCGTTCAGTTCGGCTACGCCCCGTGTGTAATCCGTGCGCTCAGACAAACGCTAACCCTATTTCCACAACAGCAATCTAAAAATCCCAAAACCACATAAAAAAAAACGACACTCCTTTTCCCATAAAATCCCTTTCAATATTGTAAATTTGGTATTCCCATTTAGGAAAGCGGCATGCAGATACCGTTTGATTTGATAATAGATTCCCGATGAAAAAATACACATTGCTCAGTTCATTTTTCTTTGTATTCTTCCTCGTTCAGGCCTGTTCTTCGGATGACGGCAGCCCGCAGGCAGAAACGCCTTTGCAGGCAGAAACCCGGATGAATGTTTCTTACGGGCCCCATCCCCAGCAGGTTTATGATTTGTATTTACCTGCAGGGCGGAACTCGGAAGATACTAAGGTACTGGTGCTCATCCACGGAGGCGGGTGGACTTCCGGCGACAAGAGCGACATGAACGGAACCGTGGCCGTGCTCCAAAACCTCCATCCGGAATATGCCATCGTGAATGTCAATTACGTACTGGCCAATGCCCAGCATTACGCCTTCCCCAATCAGTTTTTGAACATCCAGTCCATCCTTTCCAAACTAATTGCCGAAAGCGGGGAACTGCACATCAACCCTGAATTCGGGCTGATCGGAACAAGTGCCGGGGCACACATCGCCATGATGTATGATTACCAATACGACACCGATGATCGGGTGAAAATGGTGGCGGACATCGTCGGCCCAACGGATTTTACAGACCCTTTTTACGAAGAGCACTTCGACCTGCCCACCGCTGTCCAGAACATCGTGGACCAGGATGCCTATCCGCCCGGGACGGAATACCTGGTGGAATTGAGCCCCATTACCCACGCCGGCCCTTCCTCCTCGCCTACCTGTATGTTCTACGGTACCGAAGACCCGTTGGTTCCGGCCACGAACGGTAAAGCACTGCAACAAAAGTTGAACCAGGCCGGTGTCGATAATACCTTGAGGATTTACCAGGGCGGCCACGGCAACGACTGGAGCAATCAAGACCTGATCGAAGCCCAAGGCATCATCAGCGATTACATTACCACCTATTTGCCTTGATCCAATGGACATCCTTACTCCTCAGGATTTCCTGATTGACTGGGAAAACCTACCGGAAGAAAGGTCGGCAGGATTGACAGGCTTTGCCACCATCCGGACACAGCAAACGGACAACCTAAAAATCCGCTTGTTGACTTATTCGGAAGGTTACGAAGCCGACCATTGGTGTACCAAGGGGCACATCATTACTGTTCAGGAAGGAAGCTTGTTCATTGACTTCAAAGACGGAAGCTCGATGACCGTGGATAAAGGAAAGGTTTCTGTGTTGAGTGAAAACAATGATCCCCACAAAGCCCGGACGGTAGAAAAAGCCGTAGTGCTCATAATCGATTAAAGTTTCAACAAATGGCGGTTGATGCGCTTGACCAATCCGGGGCCTTCGTAAATGAATCCGGTATAAACCTGAATTAGTGAAGCACCCGCATAGAGCTTTTCCACCGCGTCTTCCGGTGAATGGATACCGCCCACCCCGATGATGGGGAAGGCATTTCCGCTCTTTTCCGCCAAAAAACGGATGACTTCTGTAGAACGTTTCCGCAAAGGTTGGCCGCTCAGTCCGCCCGTTTCATTTTGGTTGTCCGATTCCAAACCTTCTCTTGAAAGACTGGTATTGGTTGCAATGACGCCGGCAATCCCGGTGGTTTCTACGATTTCGATGATTTCCAGCAGTTGTTGATCCGACAAATCAGGGGCAATCTTCAAAAGAATGGGCCTTTGTTTGGGCTTTGCAACGTTGAGGTTTTGCAAACTTTGCAACAACCGCGTCAGGGGTTTCTTGTCCTGCAATTCCCGCAGGTTGGGCGTATTGGGGCTGCTGACATTCACCACGAAATAATCCACAACTTCGTAGAGCTCCTCAAAACAAAGTTCGTAATCACGAGTGGCATCGGCATTCGGCGTGGCCTTATTCTTCCCGATGTTCCCGCCAATCAGGATGTTCTTCTTGCTTCTCAACCGCTTTGCCGCTGTGCGTACGCCCTCATTGTTGAACCCCATCCGGTTGATGATGGCTTTGTCTTCCTTGAGCCGAAACAGGCGTTTCTTGGGATTGCCTGGCTGGGCTTCCGGGGTAAGCGTCCCGATCTCGATGAACCCGAATCCCAGATCGGAAAGCTCCCGATACAACTTCGCATCTTTGTCAAATCCGGCGGCCAATCCCACTGGGTTCTTGAACCTAAGCCCGAAGACCTCACGCTCCAGCCTTTTGTCTTCCAGTACAAATAACCGCTTCATCAATTGCGGCACCAAGGGGATTTGAAAGAAGAACTTTAAAAGGGAAAAGGTAAAATGATGGACTTCTTCCGGGTCAAATTGGAACAATAAGGGACGAATGAAGGATTTGTACATCGGGGAATAAATCTACTGCAAAAGTATAAAATTTTTATACCTGCATTTTCGTAGTTTTGCAGGATGAAGATTTTACCTTACAAAAATCTGTTTATCGGGATTACCGAAACCCTGAACAATATATTTTTCGAACAGAAATATGCCGACCGGGAATTGCAGAAAACACTGAAATCAAACCCAAAATGGGGCAGCAAAGACCGCGCCTTCATTGCCGAAACGGTTTACGATACCATCCGTTGGAAGCGCATGATAGAGGCTTCGATGGGAAAAGAAATTGCCAACGATAACCTTTGGGAATTCGTGGGCACTTGGTTTGCGCTGAACGATGAGAAATTGCCGTATTGGGACGAATTCAAAAAAGTCAACCAAAAAGAAATACTGAAACGCAACCATGCGGCGACTGAGAAGAGCTTCGCGGTCAAGGCGTCCATTCCCGACTGGTTGCACAAATTGGGCAAAGCCGAATTGGGAAAGCAATGGGAAACCGAAATCGATGTGATGAATGTCCCTTCGCCCACCGTCATCCGGGT
>JAEZDQ010000118.1 GCA_023433225.1 Bacteroidota bacterium
GGGCTTGGCCGTAGGAAGCCCCGTAACCGCCCGTGCTGAAATTGATTCCCTTGAAAAGAAAAGGAGAATACCTGCCTCTGGTCGGCGTATTGGGAGCGGTTTGGCTATAGGGTTGGAATACGCGCAGGCGGTCAATGAACAGGGAAGTTTCCTCCCCTTCGCCGCCGCGAATGAACAACCGGCCGTCTTCCGACACGTTGTTGGTCCCCGGCAAAGTCTGCATGGCGGCGATGATGTCTCCGTCCGAACCGGCTGTGGTAACGATGTCCAGTGAGTTCATCATGGTTTCATTGGTATTTCCGACCGCTTTCATCATCCCCGCACTGAACACGGCGGTTTCCAATTCGGTTACTTCTTCGAGGATGATTTCCAAAGTATTTTCCAAAGGAACCTGAATGGAAATAATTTGGGGCAAAAATCCGCTACCCTCGAATTCCAAATCAAATGCGCCCGTTTCTTCGGTTTCAAATGAAAAGAATCCGTTTTCATCCGTCGAAGCACCGTCATAGGTTCCGGACAAAGTGACGTTGATGCCGGAAGCCGGGCCGCCGGAACTTTTGAAAACGCTGCCCGACACAGTGCTTTGCGCCACCAAAGCGATGCCGCCTACCAAACCAATTGCCAAAGAAAAGAGAGACTTCACCATAACTGATTATTTTGGAACAAATGTCCATGCTACAAATTTGAAACAAAAATCTGAATGGATGAACGGTTAGATTCAACGGATGAATTGGAATTGGGCTATGCCCCACTTCGCCATGTCCCCGGTGCACCTCTAAACCGGTTGAGTCCATCTTTTTACCGCGCGGACTCAGTTTTTAAGCCGGGTGGGAGGTCTTGCACAGGTGGGTACCCCCCACTTACCCATGCCCCCTACCCCCACATGATTGGCTGCGACGGCGCGCCTTTTTGGTGGGTGCTCGCGCTTTTATAGACCCCCATCCCCACATCCGACTGTGCGACGGCGCGGGTTTGAAGTAGGCTTATCCGGTTTGGGGAAACCTTGTTTAAAATTTATTCATAAGCATTGACACTAAATGCGATTTAGATGGTTTAAATTGATATTTTTGTAGGAGAAACTATTGGTCTCACTATGGTTAAATATTTACTTCCTTTTCTTATTCTAATTTCCGTTGCTGTTTCATCCCAAACCAAACTGACCGTGATGGATGGTTTCATGGAAGATATGCCGATGGAAAACGTGGCAGTTATTTCGGCCGACAATGCAGAGCTCGGGCAAACGGACAAGGACGGTGTTTTCCGGGTTCCTGCCGGACACAAAACGGTGACCTTGGTTTATGACGGTTACAAGGAAAAAAAGGTATTTCTGTATGGCCGTGACCTCATGATTTCGCTGCAACCTTTGACGATTGAACTTTCTTCGGTCGAAATCACCAATGACGATTCGGAAGCGCGCGCCATCATCCGTGAGGCCATTCAAAACAAGAAAAAAAATAACATCGAAAACCTGAAATCTTATGAATACAAAAGCTATTCTAAGTTTTTGGTCACCGCCAACAAAGATTCGCTTCCATACATCATGGATCCGCGTAATGAAGAGGATTCCAGTTATAACGACATCCGCAAACTGCTCGACCAGAGCCACCTCATGTTGGGTGAACGCGCCATGGACCACAAATTTTCGGACCAGTTCGGGCATAAGAATGTGGTGAAAGCCACCCGGATTTCCGGCACCAAACTTCCTTTGTATGAATTTGTAGCCATGCAGCCGATTTCCCATAATTTTGATGACGAAAAAATCGATTTTTTCTTTCGGGAATTTATTAATCCCATTTCCAAAACGGGTTTAGAGGAATACCGCTACCGGATTTCAGAAGAGACCACTTTGGAGGGCGAACCGATGATTATCATCGCATTTTTCCCGCAAAAAAGAATCGACAATAAACCACAGATAAAAGGTTATTTATGGATTGACAAAAAAAACAAAGCACTCGCGAAGTTCTATGCCGAAAACCTTTCTGCAACCAGCATTGCCGAACTCGAAATGGATTGGGAACGCGTACAGGGCTATTGGTTCCCCAGACAACAAAGATACCGGATGGACGGCGGGAACATCTCCTACCCTTCTGTCAGGGATTCCGTTGCCCCGGATGGAACCATCGTTTTGGACACCATCAAAAAGAAAGAAAAAGTCTGGCTCCACCTGACCACGACCTTCAAGGAAGTGGAATCACCCAAAAACTTTGACCCCAAAGAATTCCGTGGTTATACCAATGAAATCGATACCCGTTCGATGGATGAATGGGATGCGACGCTCGAGAATTACCGGGACCATTCTCTGACTACCCAAGAAAGGAATACCTATGTGAAAATTGACAGCATCGGCCAGCAATACAATATGGATCGGAACATCCGCTTGCTGCGAATCATCAGTTCCGGCGGGAAATATGCCATCGGGAACTTTGATTGGGATTTGACCAAAATAATTAATTACAACGATTACGAAGGTGTTCGGCTGGGCCTCGGCGGAAATACCAATTATAAATTCAATGAAAACTTTTCATTGAACGGTTATTTGGCTTATGGATTCCAGGATGAAAAATTCAAATTCGGGGGCGGTGTCGATGTGTTTGTAAACAAACCTTATTCGGGCAAATTATTCGCCAAATACGCCCAAGATGTGGAAGCTTCAGGCAGAAATCCTATTTTGCTGCAAAATAATTACATGAAATTCCTGTACGGGAATCTGAACAATATTTACAATGATTTCTTTTACAGTTACCGGAAAATTTCTGTGGGATATGAACAAGATATATTCGAAAACCTAACTTTCCAAATTTCAACCAACTACAACGAACAGACGCCGGAATTTAACTATTTATACCAAAACAATCGCTTGGACGAAACTTATCTCTCGTTCGACACCCAACTCGCTTTGCGTTGGGCACCCAAAGACCAAAATGTGCGTACACCCTACGGCAAAGTCACCATACGAAGTGGCTTACCTGTTTTTTACTTGACGATGACCCAAGGCTGGAATGTATTCAATGCCGATTATACGCCCACGAAACTGGACTTTACTTATTTAGACAATTACCGTACATTTTTCGGTCAAACCAATATGCAAGTCAGAACCGGAGCGGTTTTCGGCGATACACCCATCATGAATCTATTTGAAGGCATGGGGAATGCGCGCCACGGCGACCGGATTTTCGAACACATCGGTGTTGCGGGATTCAATAATTTTGAAACCATGTTGCCCGGAGAATTTTATTCGGATAAATACTTTTCGTTCCAAATCGGGCACAAGTTCGCCGGATTCAAATTCCTCAAACGCGAAATTTTCCCGGAATTCATTTACCGGGGGCTAATCGGTGACATGGAAAACCCACAGAGCCACCATCTCATCGGGTTCCAAACGCCGGATAAATATTACCAAGAAGCCGGAATTGAATTCAACCAATTGGTTTATGGTATTTTGGGTGTCGGGACTTATTACCGCTTCGGAGCCTACGGACATAATTCCTTTGACCAGAATTTCTTTCTGAAACTGACTTTAAAATTGAGTTTGTTCTGATTGAATCAATTGTTCAAACCTTCGGAATTGCTTAAAATATTTTACCTTTGCTGAAATTTTCAGAAATGCAAGAGGTTTTAAATTCCCATGAATTAATCGAATTAGAGGAAAAATACGGTGCCCACAATTACCATCCCCTGCCGGTCGTTTTGGAACGCGGCGAAGGTGTATTTGTTTGGGATGTGGAAGGAAAGAAATATTTCGATTTTTTATCGGCTTATTCCGCTGTGAACCAAGGGCACAGCCACCGACGTATATTGGATGCTTTGAAAAACCAAGCCGAAAAATTAACCCTTACCTCTCGAGCATTTTACAATTCCGAATTGGGCCGGTATGAAGAATTCGTCACCAAACTCTTCGGATTTGATAAAGTCTTGCCGATGAATACGGGTGCAGAAGCGGTGGAAACCGCTATCAAAATCGCCCGTAAATGGGGCTATGAAAAAAAAGGTATTCCGGCCGGAGAAGCCAAGATAGTCGTTTGCAGCGGGAATTTCCATGGGCGTACCACCACCATCATTTCCTTTTCAAACGACCCCGACGCACGCGAAAACTTCAGTCCTTATACAAGTGGTTTCATCAGTGCACAATACAATGACGCAGAAGATTTCAGAAAGATTGTGGCGGAAAACAAAGCAAGCATTTGCGGATTTTTGGTGGAACCCATCCAAGGTGAAGCCGGTGTATTCGTTCCCGATGAAGGATACCTCTCTGAATGTTATGAAATCTGTAAAGAAAACAATATTCTTTTCATTGCCGACGAAATCCAAACGGGAATTGCACGCACCGGGAAAATGTTGGCAGTTGACCACGAAAATATCCAAGCCGATATGTTGATTTTGGGAAAAGCCCTTTCAGGTGGGACTTATCCGGTTTCGGCCGTATTGGCGAATGATGAAATCATGGATGTCATCAAGCCCGGACAGCACGGTTCAACTTACGGGGGAAATCCCTTGGCTTGTGCGGTAGCAACCGAAGCACTTCAGGTGGTTTTGGACGAAAAGCTTGCGGAAAACGCTGCCAAATTGGGGGAGGTTTTTAGAAAGGAAATCGAAAAAATGATTCCCGAATTCAGTTTTCTAAAAAGCGTGAGAGGCAAAGGCTTGCTCAATGCCATCCTGATCAACGACACTCCTGAGAGCACAACTGCTTGGGATTTATGTGTTGATTTGATGGAGAACGGACTGCTTGCCAAACCTACGCATGGCAACATCATCCGGTTTGCGCCGCCGTTGGTTATGACCGAAATGGAATTGAAACAGGCGTTGGGAATTATCCGCAAGACTTTTGAAGCGTTTTAAAACCAATTTAAATCGGGTTGTATTTCCGGTGGTAACCGACCAATAATTCGACAAAACGGCCGTAAGACGACACGCCTTCCTGATTGTTGAGTTGTAAATAAGCATCATTCATCATAGAAAAAGCATCTTCGGCTTTGTGAAGGTATTTCTTTTCAATTTCGATTTCAAATTGTCGGTCCCTTTCCATTGCGGATGAATAATTTTCAAGAATAGACTTTACGAATTCGCGGTCTTCCCAAAAGATTTTCCCCAAAAGGCTTCGAAGTGCTTTGTAGTTCGAAACATAATTGAACGCTTTGTTTTCACTTTTTGTACCGATGAGAAATCCGATAAAATTGGCTTCGCTCTCCGGTGCTGCCCCCCATTGGTGAGCCGTTTCGTGGAATTGTGTAAAAATAAGTTTGGTATCCGGCATTTTTGAATTGTATTGGGCTTCAGCCGTAAAAGGATTGTAATAGCCGAGAACACCCATATAACTGAAAACCGTACTGTACAAAGAAGTTTTGAGGTTTGGCCGTGTAAAACCATTCAACTGTAGTTCTTTCATTTTTGTCAATTCAGGGGAAATTTTTAAGATTTCTTCACCCATTTCCTTTTTAGAAATCCGGATTTCAAAAATTCCATCCGGGTTTTCCGGAAGTGACCGGCGCGATTCGATGGATTCTTTCAAGTAAAATTCCGCTAAACGTTTGAGTTCGTCCGCGTTGATATTTTCATTGGAATAACTTTCCTGAATCGGGGTTTTGTAATAATTAAATCCCCAAAACAAATGAAAAATCAATGTAAATAAACCCAATCCGATGAGAAAGACAGAAATCTTTTTTTTGAATCCTACCCAGTTTTTATTTTTGATTTGGATGAAAACCTGAATGACCCAATACAATAATAAACACCCTAAGACTGTGTAAAACACATCGCCCAAGGAAAAAGGGAAAATTCCGGAAAAAGCAATTATTATTTTAGAAAAAAACAAATGCACACCCGGAAAAGCCTCATCGGCAAAGGGGGTAAATTGCCCTATGATTCGGATAAGCAAAACAATTGCAACCCATAATAGAAAGAAATATAAAGGCTTATCAAGTTTAAACATAAAGCTTTGCGATGGGCAAATTATCTCTTAACCATGAAAAACATGGGAATTTGTCCGCTAAATTAATGATAAAAACGGTTTCCTTTTAAAAGTCTTTTCTCAATACTTTTTCAATTTAAAATTATTCTCCACTGATCATTTTAGATGAAATTCCTTTTTTATGACTGAATTCAAGTATCAAAATTCCTGCAAAGTGCAAGAAAATGAAAGCAGGAAACCAATAAACAGCCCATTTATGGATTGTTTCCGCAAGTTCTTCATAAGTGCCATCTCCCCATTTCATATAAAATCCGGTGACGATAGAAATAGCGACGAACATATAAAACAATAAATAAACAACCCCTTGCAGCCTGTCTTTTAAGGGTTGGTGGCCTTTCAATGGCGAAGGAAACCGTATTCCTTTGACCAGCATATAAATAATCCTTGCCAAAAAGACGATTGCCATCACATAAGCCGCATACTCATGCCATTGCCACATCGGTGCTTGGATTTCTTTTGCAATCGGTACCAATTGTTCTCTTTCAATCACTTGATTTTCATTCAATAAAGTGGATTCTATGGCGTTTAAAATGGTCTTTTTACTCATCCAATACATCCGTAAAAAACCGGTGAGGAATAAGAGGCTCATCAACAAGGCACTCGCTGCGTGTAAAATGCGGTGGGTTGCCGTAAATTTAATTTTGGGATTTGATTCCATTTTCTGTAAAATTGATTTGGTTAATTATTTGATTTGGATACTGCCTATTAGTAACAGCCTTTATTTTGAGGCGTTTTGCTCAAAAGAAACACGAAATAATTAACCAAAGCGCGGTGGTTCCCAAACGCTGTTCAGAGAAGGGTTTGTATAGATTTGCTGGGAATAGGCAGGGATTTTAAGGCTTGGTAAAATGGTAGAAATTTGAGATACTTCAATGAAAATCAGCGGTGCGATTGAAACAACCGATGAAAAATGGCCATCCGCCGTCTTGAAGGGCAGCTTTTCATGATCATTGGGGCTGTTTTGGTGGTTATGCCCATTTTTGTCCTTATAGTGTTTTGCCAAAAAATCCAAGACGGAATCATTTCCACCTTGTGCATGTTCAACAAAATGATGAATGAGCATCGGCAATTTCAAAACTTCTCCGAATGCCGTATTTGCGTTCAGAAAAGTTAGAAGTAAAAATATTACCCAGCTTTTTCTCATCTAACAAAATTAATGAAATCCAAGTTCCCTTTTAAAGATGATTCTAATTTAATTTCATTCCATGTAATCTCATGGTTTTTAGTTTAAATGAGTATGGCTCTTTTTTGAACGCAATTGTTTCTGAAACATTCAAACATTCAAACCAACTTTTATTTTAACTTTTCATTAATAATAATTGGAATAGTAATTGTCTTTGGGGAAACTGAAATGTTTAAAAAATTAAATTATGAAACGAATTATTTTAGCTGCGATATTTGTGACCCCATTTTTACTGAATGCACAAGTCAAGGAGCAACCATTGGATTCGGCGGCTATCAAAAAAGAAAATGCTGCTACGGCGATTGAAGAGAAAAAAGTAGCAAAAGAAAAATCGGAAGCCGAAATCGCTTTGGAACAAGGAAAGGAAATTGTGGTAAGAGATACAACTCAGGTTTATTCCGCTACATCAATTGCTGAAAATTCCGGATTCGGGCGCACAGTTGCCTTTGACGGCGTTTGGAAAGTGGCTATGGATTTGGATAAGAATGAGCTGATTATCACCGGCGGAACGATTCAAAACTTAACCGATAAAACTTCTAACCCATTGAGGATGATGGTTTATTATGCCAATACTGAATTTAACACAGCCAAACCTGATTTGATTGGAACAGTATTCTCTTCAGCAGACGTTGAGGCCATCCCACCAAACGGTAAAACCGTAAACCAATCTTATATTACCAAAATTGCTTTGGATTCTCCCCCATCAGCCGGAAAATATTATCCGTACATTGTTTTAGGTGAATTGAATCCTCAGACACAACAATATGAGGTAATTGATGTGAAAGTATTCAAAGAATTTGTATCTTTGCCTTAACGATACTTTAAATACCTTAACCTGAATCTCCTAAGAAAAGAACCCACCTTGAACAGGTGGGTTTTTTCATTTTAATAAAGAATTTTCTTTATGAATTGGTGAGTTTTGCTTTCAAACCGCTATCAATTGCATTCAGGAATTCCTGGGTATTCAAATAGTTTTCAGAAGTCATCGATTCACCATAAACCAACATCGCCAAGTCCTTGGTCATCTTCCCTCCTTCCACTACGTCAATACAAACTTGTTCCAAGGTTTCCGCAAAATGAATCAGTTCCTGATTTTCATCTAATTTTCCCCGGTGTGCCAATCCTCTTGTCCATGCAAAAATGGAAGCAATCGGGTTGGTTGAAGTTTCCTTCCCTTGTTGGTGTTGGCGGTAATGGCGTGTAACGGTTCCGTGAGCGGCTTCTGCTTCCACGGTTTTCCCATCAGGTGTAACCAAAACCGAGGTCATTAACCCCAATGAACCAAAACCTTGTGCAACTGTGTCGGACTGGACGTCGCCGTCATAGTTCTTACATGCCCAAACAAATCCCCCGTTCCATTTCATTGCAGAAGCAACCATATCATCAATCAAACGGTGTTCGTAAGTAATTCCGATTGCTTCAAATTTTTGTTGGTAATGGGTTTCATAAACTTCTTGGAAAATGTCTTTGAACCTTCCGTCATAAGCTTTCAGGATGGTGTTTTTGGTCGATAAGTACAATGGCCATTTCTTGGTCAAAGCCATTTGAAAAGACGAATGCGCAAATCCATAAATAGAATCATCCGTATTGTACATGGACATCGCTACGCCGTCTCCTTTGAAATCATAAACCTCCCAAGTTTTCGCTTCACCACCGTCCTCGGGAATGAAACTCATGGTGAGTTTTCCTTTTCCTTTGATCACGGTATCGGTCGCCTTGTATTGGTCGCCGAAAGCATGACGGCCGATGACGATGGGCTGTGTCCAGCCTTGTACATACCTCGGAACGTTTTTCATGATAATCGGCTCGCGGAAAACCGTTCCGCCTACAATATTCCGAATGGTTCCGTTCGGCGATTTCCACATTTTTTTCAAACCGAATTCCTCCACACGTTGTTCGTCCGGTGTAATTGTCGCACACTTGATGCCGACATTGTACTTTTTGATGGCTTCCGCTGCATCTATGGTGACTTGGTCATTCGTTGCATCGCGGTTCTCCATCCCCAAATCGTAATATTTAATGTCAATATCCAGGTAAGGAAGGATGAGCTTGTCCTTGATGAACTGCCAAATGATCCGCGTCATTTCGTCTCCGTCCAAATCTACGACGGGGTTTACTACTTTAATTTTTTCCATTATATAAAATTGTATTCAATTAATTTAATTTGTAAAGCCAACAAAAATAGCAAATTAGTTTCATTTGAAAAAAATCCTTTGGCTGATAATTGGCAGATTTTAATTTAAGGAACAAGAACGATAAAATCGAAAAATAAATTTTAACTAAAAAATAATACAAGTTTTTTTAAACGTGGCAAATGCCTTAAATTTGTAAGCCAATTCCCAATTAAGAGGTAGTTACAATGGAGAAATTTTCATTTTTAAATGCGATACATTCCGAATACATCAGCGAACTGTATGAACAATACAAAGAATATCCCGATAGCGTAGTACCGAGTTGGAGAGCTTTCTTCCAAGGGTTTGACTTTGCAGGCACTTCTTACAACGGCCATTCTATTCACGAAAACCAAGCTGAAACCATCGCAGCACAAATCCCTGAAAACCTTCATAAAGAATTTAAAGTAATCAACCTGATTGACGCTTACCGTACTCGCGGCCATTTATTCACCAAGACAAATCCTGTTCGCGAAAGAAGACAGCATGCGCCTACATTGGATTTGGAAAACTTCGGTTTGTCCGAAAGCGATTTGGATTTGACTTTTGATTCCGGCGAAATATTGGGCATCGGATCCGTGACTTTGCGGGCAATTATCCAACATTTGGAAAAAATTTACTGCGACTCAATCGGTGTGGAATACATGTACATCCGCGATCCCGAGAAAAGGAAGTGGATTCAAAATTGGCTGAATGCCAATTGGAACCATCCGCAACTCAGGGTAGAGG
>JAEZDQ010000201.1 GCA_023433225.1 Bacteroidota bacterium
TTATGCATAACTCAAACCGGAAGAAATTGCTGCAATGCATGGCGTAGATTTGGTTTTGGGCGCGACTGAAAAGTTCAATATTGCCGATTACCTTGAGGATTTGAACAAACAAGACAACGCCATCGTACATTCTTGCGAAATTGAAGAAGCCGATTTTTATGTGGGCTCCTACTCTATTGGCGACCGGACGCGCGCTTTCCTGAAAGTACAGGACGGTTGTGATTACAAATGTACCTATTGCACCATTCCGCTGGCACGCGGGATTTCGAGGTCTGATACGGTTGAGAACGTCCTTAGCAATGCGCGGGAAATCGCTTCAAAGGGCATCAAAGAAATCGTTTTAACGGGTGTGAATATCGGCGACTACGGCAAAGGCGAATTTGGAAATAAAAAACACGAACACACTTTTCTGGAATTGGTTCAGGAATTGGATAAAGTGGAAAATATCGAAAGAATCCGGATTTCTTCCATTGAGCCCAATTTACTCAAAAACGAAACCATCGAATTTGTTTCGAAATCCAATCGTTTTGTTCCCCATTTTCATATTCCGTTGCAATCGGGAAGCGATGAAATCCTCAAAAAAATGAAACGGCGTTATCTGACAAAATTGTACCGGGAACGAATTGATAAAGTCCGTGAATTTTTACCGAATGCCTGCATCGGTGTGGATGTCATCGTTGGTTTTCCCGGCGAAACGGATGAATTGTTTTTGGAAACTTATGAATTCCTGAATTCATTACCCATCAACTATTTGCATGTTTTCACTTATTCTGAGCGCGACGATACCGAAGCGATTGGTTTTGAAGGAATCGTTCCGCATAACATCCGTAAACAACGCAATAAAATGTTGCGGATTCTTTCCGAGAAAAAACGAATGTCATTTTACCAATCTCAATTGGGAACGACTCAAAAAGTGTTATGGGAATCGGAAAACAAAAACGGAAAAATCACCGGATTTACCGAGAATTATGTCAAAGTGGAAACCGATTTTGATGAAGATTTAATCAACCAAACGGAATTCGTTGATTTATTGATGCTGAATCCGAACGGAAATGTGGCCGTATCCCGAAAATCTGTTCAAGTGCCGGTTTGGGCTTAAGAGAGAACTTAAACTTGGAATCTAAATCAAATCCATGAAAATATACCAAGTCAGCGGATTGGGGGCCAATCAAAACGCATTTAAATACCTACAAATCAATTCTGGTTTTGAAACAGTTTTCCTTCCATGGCTTCAACCTGAAAAAGGGGAAACGCTTGAACATTATGCCCAAAAAATGGCGGAGAAAATAAATCCGGATGAAGAATTTATACTGATGGGCCTGTCTTTTGGAGGAATCATCATTCAGGAAATGAACCGGTTTTTGAATCCAAAAATGAACATTTTGATTTCGACCGTTAAGAACCGAAGTGAAATGCCCGCTTTCATGAAAATTTCTTCCCGGACATATTTACATCGGTTGGTTCCGGCTTCGTTTTTAACTTCGGAAAAAGGCTTGTCCTACACCCTTTTCCGTAAACTTTACGATGCCAAAATGCCCGACATCGACGAATTCTTCGAATACCGGGATCCGCAATATTTAAAATGGTCTATCGATCAAATCGTCAACTGGCAAAACCAAGTGGAAATGAAAAATTTTGTTCATTACCACGGGGACAAGGATTTGGTTTTTCCCTTTTCTAAACTGCATGATGTGGAACGAATTCCCGGAGGGACGCATTTGATGGTCGTTCAGAAAGCCAAAAAGTTGAGTGAAATGATTAACGCCAAATTATTGGAACTTTAGATTTTTCCTTCTTTGACTTTCTGCCAAAATTCCGTTTTAGTTGCGGGCAATCGAATTTCCCTATCTCCAAAAGAATTGATAAAAGCCGTTAAATCTTCTTGGTTGAAAAAACCTTTGAACTCATCACGCAATTCTTCATTCTTATCTGCATAACAAAGATTGCTTGTTGAATCTTTTTCCAAGAAAACCAGTCCGAAAACCTCCTCAATAGCGTGAATCAGATTTTGTTTTTCAATTTCCGGAAGCATTGTATCATTATTTCAGAATCCTTTCAACTGTTCGTCAATCTGGGCAATTTTTTCCAGCGCGTCTGCCTCTTTCTTTTTCTCGGCATCTACCACTTGTGTCGGAGCACCGGACAGAAATTTCTCATTGGTCAACTTTTTACGAACTGAATTTAGGAAACCTTGTAAATATGCTTTTTCTTTTTCGAGCTTTTCCCGTTCGGCTTCCATATTTATGCTTTCATTCACGGGAACCAAAAATTCAAAAGTCCCGACCCTGAACCCAAAACCTTTGGCCGTAAAATCATCCGAAAAATGGAGTGTAACATTCCCTAATTTTTCAACAATGCTTTTGTGAAATTCCTTTTCGGAAGAAATGTTGGCGTACAATTCCAATTTCTCTTTCGGCAAAATTCCTTTCTCATTGCGAATGGCGCGAATTCCCGAAACCGTTTCGGCCGTAAATTCAAATTGATCCAGCACTACACCCAAATAAATCTCCACTTCGGGGTATTTTGACACAATCAATGCGTTTTCAGGGTTGCGTTCTTCGAGCAATTGCCAAATCTCCTCGGTTAAAAAAGGCATAAACGGATGCAAAATCTTCAAACATTTTTCCAAATATTCAATCGTCAGTCGGTAAGTTTCCGCATCGATGGGCTGACCGAATTCCGGCTTTACCGCTTCCAAATACCAAGAACAGAAATAGTCCCAAATCAGTTTATAAACACCCATCAACACATCTGAAATCCGGTATTTATCGTAATTGGATTCAATTTCTTCTAAGGCAGCGTTAAGCTTTGAGTCGAACCATTGGGTCGCGAATTGAGCGGCTTCGGGCATTTGGAGCGAATCATCTACTTCCCAACCTTTAATCAACCGGAACGCATTCCAAATTTTATTGGCAAAATTCCGGCCTTGCAAACACAAATCGGTGTCGAAAGGCAAATCGTTTCCGGCCGGCGCGGTCAGCAGCATTCCCACCCGGACGCCATCTGCGCCATATTGGCTCATCAGCTCAATCGGATCCGGTGATTTACCTAAGGACTTGGACATTTTACGTCCCTGTTTA
>JAEZDQ010000012.1 GCA_023433225.1 Bacteroidota bacterium
TTCATAGATCTTCCGCCCGTTCATTTTGATGTATTTGGTGGCGTCACAGCTATTTTTATCGTAGGATTTTCCGAAGTGTAAATAATCCTTTTCATTATAGGTAAACGAAGCCGATAAGTGGGACTTCACACCCGCCCCGTCCTTATTTGCTTCCACGATGACTGCACCCGCTCCGTCGGCATAAATCATGCTGTCGCGGTCATGGATGTCCACTACCCGCGATAGGGTTTCCGCGCCGATGACCAAACATCTTTTTGCGATACCCGATTGAATGAATGCATTGGCCTGAATCAGACCTTCCAGCCAACCCGGGCAACCGAAAACCAAATCATAGGCGATGCAGTAATTGTTTTTGATTCTCAACTGGTGTTTCACCCGAGAAGCCAAACTGGGAACAAAATCGGATTGAATACTTCCATAAGCTACATCTCCGAAATTTTGCGCGAATATGATATAGTCCAAGGTTTCCGGATCAATGTCCGCGTCGGCGATGGCTCTTTTCGCGGCAATCAAGCCCAAATCGGAACAGACCATGTCTTTGGGTGCATACCGCCTTTCTTCAATCCCCGTTATATCCCGGAACTTTTGCGTAATGGTTGTATTGTCTTCCTCTAACTGCCTACCTTCTTTGTCTAAAAAATGATGATTCTCAAAAGATACATTCGGTATCTTTTCGGTGGGTATGTAGTTGCCTACCCCAATAATTTTGCTTGTCATGTCTGTGGTTCAAATGAGTAGCCGCTAAGATCCTCAATTAATTCAAACCCCCAAGTTAAGTCATTTATTTCTGATGATGAAAAAACTTTATATTGGATTCTATCCGCAAAACAATCAATTTATCAGCCTCAATTTTAGCTACTGAATAACGCTCGAATTACGTCATGCGGAGCGTATCCAATTATGCGCTTGCCGGATTACATACTTTAACAGTTTACCCTCCCTTTTTCATTTGTTTGGGTCAAACGAAATCAGTAGTTTGCGAACTAATTAGAATCCTATCTGGATTTAAATAAATCTTTTTTAAAATCAAAGAAATGAAAAAAACACAAAGACTTTTTTTCTTGGCCTTGCTTTTTGTCTTTTCGGGCATTTTGCATGGACAATTACAACCTTTTAAGGATGACGTGGAGTCACATGGGGACTTCGAGCAAAACAACCTTGTCGGTTGGACTTCTGTCGATGGTGACGGACTGAATACCGCCGGGCCTTTTCAAAGCTTTCCGGGCAAAGGCGGCCCCTTAGGCTTTATGGTTTACACGCCTTCCCAAACCAATCCGCCCAATGTACTGGACGGCTATGTACCTAGATCGGGGCAAAAATACTTCGTCAGCATCTCATCTTGGGATGGCCCTGTCAATGACTGGCTGATTTCAGATGAACTCGCCAACCACCCCGGCGGTGTGTTTTCTTTTTATGTGAAAAGTGCGGCTGATTATGCCGGACCCGATAGTTTCAAAGTCGGCTATTCGATGACAGGAACGGCTCCGGGAGATTTTATTTTCCTCAATAACGGAAACCCTATTACCCCGACCATCAATTGGAACAAACAGGAATTCCAAATCCCTGCCGGCGCCAAGCACCTCGCAGTCAATTGCATATCTCAGGCTGTCATGTTGTTGATTGATGACTTGGAATTTTCACCGGTTGTTGGGGCCACTACGCCCGGATCCATTACCGGATTCTCTTCCGAAACCCAGATTTCTACAGACTTCCAAGCGGTATTCAACTGGACGAACCCTACCCTCGACCATGCCGGTAATCCACTCGGAAGCATGACGGGTGTGAAAGTTTTCCGCGGAACCCACCCGATGAACCTTACCCAAATTGCCGACCTGCCTTCCACAACCGGGCAAGCCATGACTTATACCGATGTTCTTCCCGGCGAAGGCTCTTACATCCACCGGTTTATTCCCTACAACAATGCCGGGAACGGTACCGCTTACAATACGCCGCTGACATTTTACGGATATGAAACCATTCCCGGCGCGCCGGCCAACATAAACTTTACCCAAAATGCAAGCCTGCAAACCGTGATTTCATGGGAGGCCGTGGACTATGGCGCAAATGGCGGTGTTTTGCAAAATCCGGTAACAGGCTATAAAATCCAACGTACCTTGGGCAGCAATACAGTGACTTTGGCGGATATGCACAGTGGGACCACATTTACCGAAACCGATATTCCCAATTTAAATTTATATACCTATACCATCATTGCCCAGACAAGCCCGACGGACTTAGGTATTCCGGCAACGGTTTCCGCTTATTCCGGGATGAATGCAGACCAAGTATCGGTTACCAGCGGTAACAACCCATCGGAACAGGTATTTGAGCTGAACAACAATTCCATGATTTCACAAAGTATTTATACCCCTGCTGAAATCGGTGAAACAGGCTTGATTACTTCCCTTTCCTATTTCGGGAATTTGGGTGCTACCAGTACGGCACATTATAAAATTTACATGAGTACCACCGATCGGGAGACGTTCGGAACCACGCTGAATAATGCCGTTTGGGAATATTTCGGCAACCAAAAACTGGTTTTCGACGGACCAATTGAATTCCCGGCCGGGCGAAATGCCATCACCATTGAACTCGATCAGCCGTTTTATTACGACGACTCCAATGGTGAAAACGTAATCATTTCCATCGTTAAGCCTTTGGTAAATAATTTACCTACTATTAATCCGCGTGATTTTTACAATACGCCCGTGGACGGAATGCGAACTTATTATGCAAACGGATATTCGGTCGATTTAAGCATTGTAACCACCCAACCCGCTGCATGGTCTACCGAAGAAGTGCCGACCATCCCGAGTATAGTGGCCGAGAAATCATCCAACTATGGAAGCCTCTCGGGAACGGTTACCTTGGCTTCAAACGGCGATTCTTTGGAAGGTGTTACGGTATCTGTTACACCGGCCGATGCGAATGCTTACCAATCTGAAACGGTTATAACCGGTGCAACGGGTACTTATGAAATTCCGGCACTCCTCGAAGGAAATTATTTGGTTACTTTTAGCAAAGACGCATACAATACCGTTGAAGTCGAATTCAATATCGCTGCCGGAGAAGAACTCGTAATCGATGCCGTACTCGAAAATGCCATTCCCATCCTGATTTCCGGAACGGTAAACGACACAGCAGGCAATCCGATTGAAGGAGTGACCATGAACCTGAGCGGATTCTCAAATTTCACAACACTAAGTGATGCCTCCGGAAACTACGTTTTGGAAGGCTATGCCCAAAAACAATATTCCTTGGAAGCATTCCATCCGCTTTACCTGACTGAAAATATTTCATTCACTTCAATGAACACCGACCAGACGCTGGATCCTATTACCATGACCCTTGCCCTGCACAAACCGGGGAATATTTTCGCGGTCAACAACGATGGCGTTGGCGAGGTGGAATGGGATATCCCTGTTGGCCATTACAATGAAACCATGTTGGGCTGGGGAAGCTTTATCGCAAGCGGTGACGCTTGGGGGAACGGCGGTAATCCTTTCATTTCGGCGATTCGGTTTGAAGCTTCCGATTTGGTAACCCAGGTTTCTGACGGTGCCGAATTGACCCATGTGAAAGTTTATTTTGGTAACCACGCCGAAGTAATCATCAAAGTATTTGAAGGTGAAAACGCGGAAACCTTGATTCATTCCCAACCCGCTTCCATTCCGGTTGAGGATTGGTATGTAATCGAATTGACACAATCTTTGCCGATCGATGTCACTAAAGAACTTTGGATTGGTGTGGAATTCTTGGCGGGCCAATACGGTGCATACCCGATCGGTCTGGATGACGGCCCCAATGCACCTGCCCGAAAAGGAAGTATGAAATACGAAAACGGCGTTTGGACACCGATGAGTTTAACCAATAAAAACTGGAACATCTATGGGATTGCCAATAATACCATGGATGCCGACCCTATCGGTTATACCGTTTTCCGCAGTCTGGCTTCGGCGAACGACTGGACTGAGCTCACGACTTCCCCGATTACCGAAACCAATTTCAGCGATGCAACTTTGATGGCTGCCGATGCGGGAATGTATGAATATGGAATCGCCGCGCATTATGCCGGTGATTTGGTTTCCGATTTGGGGATTTCCAATGAGATTGAAAACAATATGTTCTTTGATTTCACCTTGGTGCTCAACCCTGATTTTGGAACGGCCGAAGGTGCTTATGTAGCAGTTTGGAATGACAATGACTTTGCCGAAGCTTTCATGCCTGCCGATGCGCCGGTCACTTTCAGCGATTTGTTGCATGGAAGCTACAACTTGAGGGTTGAATTGGACAATTTTGAAATCGTGGAACTTTCCGGCATTTCCGTGGAAGCGAACGAAACCCTTACTGTTCCTTTGAACTTACTTAAAGTCCAGCCTTCCAACTTGACCGCGACTTTGGTGGAACCTGCTTCCGCCAGGCTGGACTGGACGCTTCATGAGGCTTACACCGATAAAATCGAGAAATATGAAGACTTTGAACGCCAAAATATCGGGAATTATATTTTGAGAGACTTAGACGGCCTCGAAACCTATATTTACAATAATTTCACTTGGCCAAACGCTGGAGACCCTATGTCGTTTATGATTTTCAATCCGTTTGCGACCACGCCACCGGTGGACATCGATGCATTCTCCGGACGTAGGTTCATTTCGGCTTTTGCCGGGCCCGACGGGCCAAACAACGACTGGTTAATCATTCCTGCCGGTAAAGGTGAATTTAAATTCAACGCTGCTTCATTGGTAAGTACGATGCCCGAAAAAATCAGAGTGCTCTATTCCACGAGCGGGACAGAAGTTTCCGATTTCACGGCTTGGGGCTCTGAGATTACCGTTCCTGTGGATTGGACGGAATATACTTTTGATGCACCGGAAGGAACCCAATACGTAGCGATTAATTATGTGAGCAACGATAGTTATATCCTCAAATTAGATGATTTGACTTATGAAAAGGAATACAACCATGAGTTATTTTACCGGGTTTATCTCGACGGCACACTTGTGATGGACAACCTTTTGGAAACGACTTTTATGCTTGAAGACCTTTCGCCCGGAACGCATATTGCCGAAGTAGAAGCGGTGTATGCAACGGGTAATTCCGAAAAAACGGAGGTAGTCATTGCGATGTTGAATGTAGAAGACCCGTTGGCAGCCGGATTCCGGATTTATCCGAATCCTTCTGAGGGCGCATTCTGGCTTGAGCTCGATAAAAACGCTTCGGTAAAAATCTTTGATTTGAACGGAAGGTTATTGTATTCTGGTGAAAAGCAAGCCGGTAAAAACCGTATGGAACACCAGTTCTCGACCGGGACCTACATCATTCAAGTTCAAACCGAGAAAGGAACCACTTCCCAAAAGTTGATTTTTAAATAAATTTATTTTTTCTTTAAAAGCCGCCCCTACAAGGGCGGCTTTTTTATTTCGGATAGTTGCAAAAGGTATATTCCATCTATATCATATTTATTGTAATACCCTAATAACGAGAATAAAAATAAGTTTTCAAATTATATCCGTTTTTGATAAAGATAATTCAGCACCCTTTTGGCTCTTTAACAAATACGCTATTTTTGAGATAGATTAAATCTTTTAAATAAACTGTCTATGTGGGCGGATTTTCAATTCGACCACATCGCAGCGTTCGGGTTGGGAAAGGCAATACAATATGCTCAGGGCGATATCCTCTGAAGTAAGCATTTCGAAGTTTTGGATTTTCTTCCTTTTCTCTTCCGTTGAATCCTCTTGCATATCGGTGTCGACAGCACCGGGTTCAATGAGGGTGATTTTAATTCCTTGCGGATTGAGTTCTTTGCGCAATGATTCTGAAAAAGCCTGAACACCCGCTTTGGTCGCTACGTAAACCGAACCGGAATCTTCTCGTACATCGGCACTCATTGACCCAATATTTACAATATGCCCTTTGTTTTTCATCCGCTTGATTGCTTCTGCCGAACACGCCATGTAAGAAAGCAGATTGGTTTTCAACACATATTCCCAATCCCGATAGGCACCGTCCGTTATGCTATCGGAAGGCAGTCCGACATTATTTATCAATACATCAATTTTGGAGAATTGGGAATCCACCACCTCAAAAACACGAGCGATCCCTTCTTCGGTGCCCAAATCAGCCAATACACCATAAACTTTTCCTTCGGCTTCTCGGGAAACCGCTTCCAAAGCGTCTTTCATGTGTTCCGGGTTTCGGCCGACATGCATCAGGTTAGCGCCTGTTTGAGCCAATAAAACGGCGGTTGCTCTTCCGATTCCGGTGGTTGCGCCGGTAATCAAAATGTTCTTATTCCGCACCGATTGCGGAAGGTAATCTTTTAATTCTTTCATATAGGTTTATTTAAAAATTAAACTTATTGCCCTTCTTAAGCAAACTAAGTTTCTCAAAAATCTTACCGCTCCGTTGAGATGAAAAAATAATGCTTTGTAAGTTGATATTTAGAATTTAAACGACTGAAAAGAAATTATTCATGCTAAAATTGATTTTCAAATAAAATGATTACATTCAATTTCTGAAATGCTAAAACACAGATGAAGAAAAATTTATTCCGGAAAAAGTCCATCGAAAACATCATTCGTGAGGACCGGGAATCAGTCAACCCCTTAAAAAAAATACTGACCGTTAAGGATTTAACCATGATGGGAATTGCCGCCGTAGTCGGTGCCGGCATTTTCTCTACCATCGGTTCTGCTGCGTTCAACGGTGGCCCCGGTATTTCTGTTTTATTCATCATTACCGCGGTTACCTGCGGTTTCACGGCTTTGTGCTATGCCGAATTCGCCAGCCGGATTCCGGTTTCGGGAAGTGCGTACACCTATACTTACGTAGCTTTTGGTGAAGTTATCGCTTGGGTAATCGGCTGGGCTTTGATACTGGAATATACCATCGGAAATATTGTGGTGGCAATTTCTTGGAGCAGTTATTTCAATAATTTATTGGTCCATCTTTTCAACATCCACCTCCCCGACTGGATGATCATCGACCCGATGACCGCCAAAAACGCATTTCATGAATCAACAGCTGCGCTTGCCTCGGGAGCAGAACTTTCGGCCAAACAAATCCAAAGCTATGAATTTGCCATCAACGCTTACAACAGTGCTCCCATGATTGGCGACACCAAGATATTTTTCAATCTCCCGGCTTTTATTATCGTGGCTTTGGTGACTTGGTTGGCCTATATCGGGATCAAAGAAAGTAAAAAATCGGCCAATTTTATGGTGTATTTCAAAGTGGCGGTGATTTTATTTGTGATAGTTGCGGGCGCATTTTTTGTGGACACGAATAACTGGCGACCGTTTTTACCCAATGGATTTGAAGGTGTTTTAAAAGGTGTTTCGGCCGTTTTTTATGCCTACATCGGATTTGATGCGATTTCCACCATGGCCGAGGAGACCAAAAATCCGCAGCGTGATATGCCCCGCGGAATGATTTATTCGTTGCTGATTTGTACTGGATTGTATATTTTAATCGCTTTGACTTTGACGGGGATTGAACATTATTCACATTTCGAAAATGTAACCGATCCTTTGGCATTTGTTTTTGAAGACCGTGCGCCTTGGATCGAAAAAATCATTTCGATTAGTGCGGTCGTGGCCACCACATCCGTTTTGCTGGTTTTTCAAATCGGGCAACCCAGGATTTGGATGTCGATGAGCCGTGATGGCTTATTACCCAAAAAATTCGGGCAAATACATCCAAAATACCAAACTCCTGCTTTTGCCACCGTCGTTACGGGAAGCATCGTGGGAATCGGGGCATTGTTCATCGAAAGCGATTTGGTGACGGATTTAACCAGCATCGGGACTTTGTTTGCTTTTATGCTTGTCTCCGGTGGCGTTTTATTTTTACCGCCCAAACTAAAAGAAAAAGGAAGGTTTCACCTGCCTCATATCAATGGGAAATTTATCGTCCCAATCCTCTTCGGAATCTTTGTTTATGTGTTTAAAGACCGCGTTGTGACGGCTTCTAGTGAATTCAACTTAAATAATACGGAAGAAATTTTATTTATCCTATTTCTGATTTTTGGTGCAATCGTCAGTGTTTTGACTTTTCTGAGGAATTACTCTTTCATCCCGATTATGGGGGTTTTGATGTGTTCTTATATGATGGTTGAAATTCCGCTTGTGAGCTGGAAATGGTTTATGGTCTGGATGGCCACCGGGCTTTTGATTTACTTTTTATATGGTTATCGGAATAGTAAGTTGAATATTAGATAATTCAATATAATCACGATGAGAAATTCCCTCTACATAATTCTGATTTTCTTGACCTCTTGCAAACAAAAAGAACATGAAAAAATAATTGTGAAAACAGAGGAGGATATTCAAATAGAAAGAATTAATGCTGAAATTGAAAAGGCTAAAATTGAAGTTGAGAAAATAGTTCCTAAGGATTCGATTTATAATTTTTTTCATTCAGCTCTTAAAAACAATAGGGTTTTTAATGAGTGCGAATGTTTAGCACCTGTTTATCAAAAATTTATTGCGCTAAATATCGACCAAAGTGAAGAATTTTTTTCTCTATTAAACGAACATATAAATGTGTCGACAGAAAAGGAATTTATCAAAAAACAGTATTTGGCATCATTCAACTTTCAATGGGACGAAAATTTAGTGACTGGAAAACGAATAGTACGAATAGACAACGAAATTTATATAGCCAAGACGATATAAAGGAATTATCTGATTTTATGGAAAGAAATGATTGTTGCTTAACTTCTGTTTCTATGCCTATCTTTTTCAATAATTTTAATAACTGCGTAATCGAAATAAGTTATTATTGCGGGTTCTTGTGCGCTGAAAAAGCTACTTACATATATGAGCGGTTGGCAAATGGTAAGTGGCAAGAAATAAAAGAATTCGGTCGAATAATTTCTTAATAATAATTAGCCTTCCTATGCAAGAAAACTCAACACCCAAAATGAAACGCGAACTAAGCCTTTTGGACGGAACGATGATCGTGGCCGGTTCCATGATTGGTTCCGGGATTTTCATCGTCAGTTCAGACATTGTCCGAAACGTCGGAAGTGCGGGTTGGCTGATTTTCATATGGGCACTGACCGGATTTATTACATTGATCGCAGCATTGAGCTATGGCGAACTTTCGGCAATGTTTCCCAAAGCCGGCGGACAATATGTATATCTGCGCGAAGCCTACGGGAAATTGGTCGCTTTCCTCTATGGCTGGGGACTTTTTGCCATTATCCAAACCGGAACCATTGCAGCGGTCGGGGTGGCTTTTGCCAAATTCACGGCTTATATTTTCCCTTTTTTCAGTGAAGAAAATGTGGTTTTTTCAATTTCTACTTTCAAAGTCAGTACCGCGCAATTGCTTGCGATTTCGTCCATCGTTTTTCTGACTTGGTTGAATTCCCGCGGGATTAAAAACGGGAAACTGATACAGACCGGGATGACGATTATCAAAATTCTCTCACTCGCCGGACTCATCATTGCAGGCCTTTTCTTTGCCTTCAATTCCGAGGTTTGGGAGGCAAACTGGTCCACAGCCTGGAGCAATGTAAAATGGCTTCCAGAAGGAGAAGGCATGTTGAAGATTGCAGGAGCTGCCGTTTTTGGAGGAATTGTTTCTGCTATGGTGGGTTCTTTATTTTCCAGTGACGCTTGGAACAACGTAACTTTCATTGCCGGAGAAATGAAAAACCCACAGCGAGACATTGGTTTGAGTTTGTTTTTCGGGGTTTTGATTGTGACTGTGATTTATATTTTGATGAACCTGATGTTTATCGCAACCTTGTCTATGGAAGAAATGGCTTATGCGCCCCAAGACCGGATCGGAGTAGCGGCTGCGCTGAATATTTTCGGGAAAGAAGGTGCGGTGATTATTGCGGTGATGATTATGATTTCGACTTTTGGGTGTAATAATGGTCTGATTCTCGCCGGTGCAAGGGTTTACCATACGATGGCAAAGGACGGGGTTTTCTTCCCGAAAGCAGCCAATTTGAATCGTTTTGAAGTGCCTGCAAGGGGTTTGTGGATTCAATGCGTTTGGGCTTCGGTGCTGTGTTTAAGCGGGAAGTATGGGGATTTGCTCGATTATGTCATCATGGCGGTACTGATTTTTTATGTACTCACCATTTTGGGGATTTTTATATTAAGGTTTAAACAACCCGAATTACCGAGAACTTATAAAGCTTTCGGATACCCGGTTCTACCAGCATTATACATCATACTGGCCAGTACGATTTGCATTGGACTCTTGGTTTACAAAACCACTTATACTTGGCCGGGCGTTTTGATTATTTTAATGGGGATTCCGATTTATTATATCATCAGAAGAAAGATTGAGGATTAACTCAAACTGTACTCCGTCCCGTCCTTTCCGTCTTTCAGCTGAATTCCGATAGCAGCCAACTCATCGCGGATTTGATCGGACCAAGCCCAGTTTTTATCGGCACGTGCTTGGTTTCGCATTTTGATGAGTAATTGAACCGTTCCGTCCAGTTTATCATTGTTTCCGTTGGAAGTTTCATCGGATTTTAATCCCATTACATCAAAAACAAATTCATTCAACGACTTTTTCAAAATTTCTATGTCATCCGAACTCAGCTTTTCCGTTCCGGCTTTGGCGCCGTTAATCACCCGAACCACATCGAATAAATGAGAAATTAAAATCGGCGTATTGAAATCATCGTCCATGGCGGCATAGCAATTCTTCAACCACTCATTTACATCAAAAGAAGAACTGTCAGTTGCCTGAATTGAATTTAAATTTTTAATTCCGTCCATCAATCGGTTAAACCCTTTTTCACTTGCCAGCATCGCATCGTTTGAAATGTCCAGAACGCTTCTGTAATGCGCCTGCAAAAAGCAAAAACGTACAATACTCGGATGAAATGGTTTTTCAAAGAAATCATTGTCCCCATCTACCAATTGCATAGGCAGGATATAATTTCCGGTCGATTTGCTCATCCGCTGACCGTTCATGGTAAGCATATTGGTATGTAACCAATACTTCACGGGTTGATGTCCGTTTGCGCCTTTCGCCTGAGCAATTTCACATTCATGATGCGGAAATTTCAAATCCATTCCACCACCGTGTATGTCAAAAGTTTCTCCTAAATATTTGGTACTCATGACGGTACATTCCAGATGCCAACCAGGAAATCCTTCTCCCCAAGGGGAATTCCAACGCATGATATGACTGGGCGAAGCTTTTTTCCATAAGGCAAAATCCACAGGGTTCCGCTTTTCGTCCTGCCCGTCCAAATCGCGTGTATTGTTGATGAGGTCTTCTATATTTCTTCGGCTCAGTTCGCCGTAATTCAATCCTTTTTTGTTGTAGGCCTCCACGTCAAAATAAACCGAACCATTTACTTCATAAGCCAATCCGAACTCAATGAGTTTTTGAGTCAGTTCGATTTGTTCCAGAATATGGCCTGTTGCGGTTGGTTCTATGGTCGGTGGCAGAAAATTAAACGTTTCCAGAACTTTATGAAAATCAACGGTATATTTCTGGACAATTTCCATCGGTTCCAGTTTTTCCAGTTTCGACTGTTTTACAAAACGGTCATTTTCCACATTTCCGTCATCGGTCAAATGTCCGGCGTCCGTAATATTTCGCACATAACGGACTTTAAAACCCAAATGAGTGAGATAACGATAAATCATATCGAATGATAAAAAAGTACGCACATTTCCCAAATGTACATTGCTGTAAACCGTCGGGCCGCAAACATACATTCCAACAC
>JAEZDQ010000017.1 GCA_023433225.1 Bacteroidota bacterium
TTGTAAAACCATCCCCACCGTAAAACCTGTCCAATTCAGAGCGAGTCAATTCGGTTTCTACATATCGTTCCCAGTTTCCTTCGATTTTCCCGTCCACTAGGATGGCATTTTCCGATAAGCCTTCATAATAGCCATCCGTTCCCTCTACGATATCATATTCGTGGGCATCGATTTCAGAAAGTTGAAAAGTACATCCATTGCCCATTTCACAGGTAGCGTGGAGAAGCTTTTTGCCAAACAAGAAAGTGGAAAACAAAGAGAAAAGAAGTATCATTATTTTAATTCTCATCATCTATAATTTTAGGGGTTCATAATTAATTTGACCATTTCCAAAGCTGCTTGTCGGCTGGCTGATTCCTCTTCCATATTGGTGGAAATGGTAAAAGCGACGCCGTTTGCAAAAACATGAAGTGCTTGGACAGGTGTCTCCCAAAAAGCAATTTCCCCCACTTTGTCCAATTTTTCAAATTTTTGAACTTTGGCGTTTTCCGCTAAATTTTTGGCTTCAGCAATTGCTAAATCGGCTTCTATGTTTTCATCTTTGGAGATACGGTTGATTTCGTTCTGAATGAATTCTTTGGACTCAAATTGTTTTAGAAAATCCTGCTTTGAAATTTTCTTTATGAAACCAATTCCCAAAGAGCTGTAAGCATCAAGTTTCAGCTCTTTTCCTGAACGGGTTCTTATGGTTTTATTTCCACCGTTTGGCCAGCTGTACAGAACGGTTCTCTTTGATATTTCAGGTGAAACCCATTCGTTGTAAATTTTAATTTTAGCCGCTTCGGTTCCGGCTATTTCGGCAATCTTTGATTTGGAAAGGGATTGCGGTTTTTTCATGATTTCCACCAAAACTTTAGAATTAAATCCGGCAGGAACCTCAACGGTTTCGTCTTTCTTTCCGCAGGAAACAAAAAGCAAAACTAAGGAAGCAATCAGTAGATGTTTCATTCCTATTGTTTTATAAATTCCACACGCCTGTTCTGTGCTTTTCCTGAGGCAGAATTATTTGAATCTATGGGTTGAGATTCTCCTTTTCCGTCTGTCTGTAAACGTGAAGCATCGATGCCGAATTCACTGACCAGCGCATTCTTTACGGATTCCGCACGGTTTTTTGACAGAGTCAGATTCGCATCATCCGCGCCATCGCTGTCCGTATGACCGACGATCAAAACGATTCCGGAAGTGGATTGGATGGCTTGTGCAGCTTGATTGAGCGTTGCCCAAGATTCGGGCTTGATGCGGGAAGAATTAATATCAAAATAAATGGCATTGGTCACAAATTTTCCTTCTGATTTTATTTCCTGCGTAGCGTTGGGAATATTTCCCGCCACACGTATATTGCTGACATGCATTCCGTCACCCCAGAGATTGGTGGAAAAAATAAGATTGTATTGGGCTTTTTTAGGAAGGCCGTTGGGAAGATTCAGCATTTCTTTTCCGTTGAGATAAAGAATCACTTGTTTTCCGTTTCTATAAATGGAAACACGATTTACTTCCCCGGGAATCCAGCCGGATTGAAAAGTTTTCTCGAACAAATTCATATCCTCCTGATTCAAGTTGGAATTGTATTCTGTAGTCGCAGAAAGATAGATGGTCTGATTGGATCCGTGGGGATGTACGTCCAAACGTATGGCAGGTTCTTCTGACCAATGGATGCTGAATTCCTGACGGTCATCTTTTGCAATGAAGTTTGCTCTGAATCCACCTTCCATTTCATTCATATTTTCAGGATCTGCATATAAATCATATTCTATTGTAAATTGTTCTGGAAGATTTTTAAATGAATTGGGAAAAGCAAAACCTTTGCGCGGCATTTTGAGCCAATTCCCTGTCGCTACTGGTATGGAACCGATATGGGGTCTTTCAACATCTACATGATCGTCATATTCGTACACATGCCAATTTCCGTTACCCGAACCTAATTTGGCGGTTGAAAAATCTTCAAAAAATAAAACATCCTTTCCCGGCACGAAAGCAGAACCTTCATATTCCGAAAAATCGGTATAATCATTTGAATTGGAAGCGGAGTTGTTTGAGCTGGAATTAGAATTGTTTTTGTTATTTTTTTTCTTTTCCTTTTTGTCTTTCTTTTTGAAAATAGAATTTATTCCTTCTTCTATTTTGTCTAATCCCTGATCAATCAAATCATCTGTTTTCTCATTGACCTTATCGGTTCCTTTATCCCGTACGGTTTCCACAGGGTCTTTAACCTGGGCACTGGCCATAACAATCGTTAATGCCATTACTAAAAGTGTTACTGTTTTTTTCATCTTTGAAACGATTTAAATTTCATAGACAAAATTGCTTAGGATCCGAAAAACTTTTCTCAGGGTAATTATGGAAATTTTCATTCAGGGTTTTCCCTGATTAAGGAAGTACTTATTCAGATGGGATATAAATCCAAACAATTGAACCGGATTAATTGAGAATTTTTAAATTTTCCCTGAAAAATCACCCCCCTCAAAGGCCGGATAAATTCCTTTTGTTAAATTAGCAGCTAATTTTGCAAGTTTATGTTTAACGATAAAACCCTCCTGATCACCGGTGGTACCGGTTCCTTCGGCACAGCCGTGCTGAACCGTTTCTTAGAAACCGACCATTTCAGTGAGATACGCATTTTTTCCCGCGACGAAAAGAAACAGGACGATATGCGCATCCTCTATAAAAACGATAAAATCAAATACTACATCGGCGATGTACGGGATTATGACAGTGTAGAGCCGGCTACGCGTGGCGTGGAATATATTTTCCATGCGGCCGCTTTGAAGCAAGTGCCTTCCTGCGAGTTTTTCCCCATGCAGGCCGTCAAGACCAATGTGGAAGGGACCCAGAATGTGATCCGCGCTGCGGCTTACAATAAAGTAAAAAAGGTGATCTGTTTAAGTACCGACAAAGCCGCTTACCCGATCAATGCCATGGGCATTTCCAAAGCGATGATGGAAAAAGTAGCGGTCGCCGAATCAAGAAGTCTGAAAGACACCGTGGTTTGTCTGACGCGCTATGGCAACGTGATGGCATCCCGTGGTTCGGTCATCCCTCTCTTCCTGAACCAAATCCGCAAAGGCGAGAAAATCACCATCACCGACCCGAATATGTCCCGTTTTTTCATGTCTTTGGAAGATGCGGTTGATTTGGTTCTATTTGCGTTTGAACACGCCAATCCCGGCGATTTGTTCGTCAACAAAGCACCCGCAGGAACCATTGGCGATTTGGCCCAAGCCTTAATTGAACTGACCGGTAAAGAAGTGCCCGTCAAAATCATCGGTACCCGCCACGGCGAAAAATTATACGAAACCCTTTGTACCCGAGAAGAAATGTTGAAAGCAGAAGACATGGGCGATTTTTACAGAATCCCGGCCGATAACCGGGACCTGAATTATGCCAAATATTTCTCCGAAGGCGAACGCGATATCTCAAAAGTTGAAGATTACCATTCCCACAATACCGAACAACAGGGTGTAGAAGGCTTGAAGCGCTTACTATCCACTTTACCCTTAATCCGCAAAGAAGTTTTCGGCGAAGAGGTGATGCAATATCCGTATTAAAAAAGGCGATCAGCCATCAGTATTTAGCTGATTGCCAAAAGCTGACCGCAATGAAAATATGTTATTAAAGGGAAAAAGACATACAGACCACCGGGGCACCATCACCTACAACAATGACTTTGATGCTTCTCAAATCAAACGTATTTATACGATTGAAAATACGTCTTTGGATTTTACCAGAGGTTGGCAGGGACATAAAATAGAGCAACGCTGGTTTGCGGCGATGAGCGGAAGTTTTGAAATCCGCGTGATTGAATTAGATGATTTTGAAAATCCATCTAAAAATTTACCTCAAAATAAATACGAACTAACAACAGACAGCTTGGATTTCCTCCACGTTCCGGGCGGATGCATTACAGCAATCCGTGCATTGGAGGAACACAGCAAATTACTGGTTCTGGCTGATTATGCCTTGGGTGAAATTGAAGATGAATACAGATTTTCTTTGGATGAATTTTAAAATATGATTATAACTTCACTCGCCGTCTCAAAATGTTTAAAGTACGATTATAACGCTAATAAGAAATAGAACAGTAATTTTAAAATGAAAAAACCAGCGATAATCAGCGAATAAAATCCGCGTTATCTGCGTGAAATAAAAAATTAACAACCAATGAAAAAAATCGGAATCACCGGCCAGCAAGGATTTCTAGGAAATCATTTGTATAATACATTGGGATTATATCAGGAAGAATTTGAACGAATTCCGTTTGAACGGGAGTTCTTTGAGTCTGAACAAAAACTGGATGAATTTGTTTCTCAATGTGATGTAATCGTTCATTTGGCAGCGATGAACCGTCACGAGAGCCAGGAATTCATTTATGAAACCAATGTGCGTCTCACTAAAAGTTTAGCCGATTCATTAAAAAGAAACAATTCCACAGCCCACGTGCTTTTTTCTTCCTCTTCGCAAGAAGAAAAGGATAACCTTTATGGAAAATCCAAAAAAGTAGGAAGAGAAATTCTGGCGAACCGGGTAAATGATAACGGAGGTATCTTTACGGGACTGATTATCCCTAATGTATTCGGGCCTTTCGGTTTACCCAATTACAATTCATTCATCGCTACTTTTTGTTACAAACTTACCCATGGTGAACAACCGGTCATTGACCAGGATGGGGAGGTGAAACTCATTTATGTCGGGGAACTGGTCCATGAAATCATCACCAAAATCAGAGAAGGAAAGACCGAGGAAGTGTATGAAATCCCTTTTACTTCCCTAAATAAGGTCTCAGAAGTGCTTTCCAAATTGGAAAACTATAAAAAGCTCTATTTTGAAGGAGGGGAAATCCCGCAACTGAAATCAAAATTCGATTACAATTTGTTCAATACCTTCCGTTGCTATTTCGACATCAAAAACCATTATCCCGTCAAATTCACCCAACATACAGACCCCCGCGGGGCTTTTGTGGAAGTCATCCGTTTGGGGATTGGAGGCCAATGTTCCTTTTCGACCACCGTCCCGGGGATAACAAGGGGAAATCATTTTCACACCCGAAAAATCGAACGGTTTGCAGTTATCAAGGGAAAAGCACTCATTCAGTTAAGGCAGATAGGTACCGATGAAGTTTTGGACTTCTACCTGGATGGCAACGAACCCGCTTATGTGGATATGCCCATCTGGTACACCCACAACATCAAAAATATAGGAGAAGAAGAATTGTACACCATTTTCTGGATCAATGAACCCTATGACCCCGAAGATGCTGATACGTATTTTGTGGAAGTTTAAGGG
>JAEZDQ010000019.1 GCA_023433225.1 Bacteroidota bacterium
ACCTTAAACGGCGCCATCAAAAACATCCAAATCGATTTGGGAAAACAGGTCGGTTATTTCCAAGAAATCGGAAAACATCTGGAAGCCAAACGCCTGCAGGAAAGAACCGAATTCGATGTGGAAATGATGAAAGAACTCGGCTATTGTTCGGGAATCGAGAATTATTCAAGATACCTCGATGGAAGATTGCCCGGAACACGGCCTTTCTGTCTTTTGGATTATTTTCCGGAGGATTACCTGATGGTCGTGGACGAATCCCATGCGACTATTCCGCAGGTGCATGCCATGTATGGCGGTGACCGCAGCCGAAAGGAAAACCTGGTCGAATACGGGTTCCGCCTCCCTGCCGCCATGGACAACCGCCCTTTGAAATTTGAGGAATTTGAAGCCATGCAGAACCAAGTGATTTATGTTTCCGCTACACCGGCAAACTATGAACTGGAAAATTCCGAAGGCGTGGTGGTGGAACAAATCATCCGTCCGACCGGACTTTTGGATCCGGTGATTGAAGTTCGCCCTTCATTGAATCAAATGGATGATTTGATGGAAGAAATCCAGAAACGTGCAGAAATCGATGAGCGGGTTCTGGTTACGACTTTAACCAAAAGAATGGCGGAAGAATTGACGAAGTACTTAACCAAATTCGGCGTTCGGACAAGGTACATCCATTCAGATGTTGATACATTGGAACGCGTACAGATTATGCAGGATCTGAGAATCGGGTTGTTTGATGTTTTGGTCGGCGTGAATTTATTGCGTGAAGGACTGGATTTACCGGAAGTGTCCTTGGTCGCGATTCTGGATGCGGATAAAGAAGGTTTTTTAAGAAACCACCGATCGCTGACCCAAACTTCGGGACGCGCCGCACGGAACGTCAACGGCCGCGTCATCATGTATGCCGATAAAATCACGAACAGCATGCAAATGACCATTGATGAAACCAACCGTCGTCGGGAAATCCAAATCAAATACAATTCGGATAACAACCTGAAACCGCAGCCGCTGAACAAGAAAATCAATAAATTGAACTCCGCCGCGGAACAATTCGAATTGAATCCTTACGAAAGAAAACCGCTGGAAATCATGGCTGCGGAAGACCGTGCAGCTTACCAAAAACTCAGCCCGGATGATTTGGACAAAAAATTAGCCGAACTTCAGAAAAAAATGGAAAAAGCCGCACAAAGTTTGGACTTCATCGAAGCAGCCCGAATCAGAGATATTATCCAAGAGTTAAAAGGATAAATATTTGATAATTTCTTGATTATTTATTTTTTTATAGATGCGTAAAACAAAAGGAATTACACAGTACATTTGCCCTCTGGAATTTATCTGCCAACTTTGAAAAAGTTTTTACTATTATTCAGTCTTTTGGTATCGCTAATTGCCTATTCTCAAACTCCATTAGAGAAAGGCGATGTGATGGTTTTGGGGGTGAATGCGAATAATAGCTGTGAATCCGGAACCGACCTGATTTATCTCGTCTTTTTTAAAAATATCGATTTTAATACTGAATTCTTTATTTCTGATAATAGATGGACCGGATTTAATTTCGGCACAAATGAAGGTGTAATGCGGGTTAGGAGAACCGGCGGAACATTAACGGCAGGTACACTTGTAAAACTTGATATAAACAATTCTGGATCAGGAACTAGTACGGGGTGGGCAATCACCAAAGCCAATACTGGAAACAACTTCAATATTGCCACAGCGTCAGACCAGTTTTTAATATGGCAAGGGACGTGGAATGATTCCGGTTCAATTACAGGTTCTTTTAAATTGGGTTATAATACGAAAAGAGACTGGAACACTACAGCAGATTCAAACAATTCACGGCTTCCAAGTGATTTAATTTGTTACCATATTTCATCTCCTATTTCGAATTTAAATTTTAGACACTATCAAGGGCCTGTAACACAAATTTCCCATGTGGAGTGGTTGGTGAGAATATTAAATTCGAATAATTGGATAAATAATTTGTCAAATAATGCAACGGGTTGTACCAATTTTAATAACTTCTTTAATACTTTTCCTAATTCTATCCCCATCCGAACCACAATTCCATCCCAAGAAATCTGTTCCGGAGAACCTTTGAATAATATAGAAGTTGTTAATGAGACCAATGTGGTGAATTATCAATGGTATAGCAACAATGCGCCTAACAATACCGGAGGCACCCTAATTCCCGGTGCAACTACTCATACTTTTACACCTTCTAATACAACCATTGGCACAACCTATTACTACTGTGAGATGACTATTAGTCTGCCTTTAAATACTGGAACGGTAAGTAATAATGAATGTTCATTTTTTTCGAATGTGTTTCAGGTAACAGTTAACCCAAACCCGGCGACATCGCCCGTCATTCCTTTATAATTAAACAAATAAAACTAAAAACATAATGAAAAATTCTACTTTAAAATTATTTGCTTCGGTAGTCTTTATGATGATGATGTATGTGGTGAATGCACAAGCAGATTTGCAAGTTTGTCAAAACTCAAATACTGACTTTATTGTGGATAATAACCCTGCATTAGGTAGTGGTGATGAAACCGCAACCGGTTCTCCCGGCTCAACTTATGTATGGAACAATACTGCCGGTACATTATCCCAAGTAACTCCCGGATCAAATACAGCAAACATAGACTGGACAGGTGTACCTGTTGGAACAATCGTTACCATTACAGTGGTTGAAACCAATGCGACCGGATGTGAAACAGATCCGGCTGTAGAGTTCACTGTAGAAATCGTAGATGGCCCTGCGGCTCCGACCATTACTACCAACTCCCCAATCTGTTCGGGTGATGACGCAGTGTTCACTATTCACGGAGCACCGGGTAACGTCGTAACCTATAACATTAATGGTGGAGCGGATCAAACTGCTACCATATTAGGTACAGGAGAAGTGGATGTGATTATCGTAGGTGCAACTGCGAACCAGACGATGACCATTACAGCCATTGCAACAGATGGTGACCCAGATGCATGTAATTCTGCGGTTAACGTTACAGCAACTATTATTGTAAACGCGGCTCCGACTACTTCACCAATTCAGGCGTTGTAATCTGAGTTTATAACACAGACTTGTTCAAAAACCGGCACATACAGGCTATTCAATACATCCTACTCCCAACTGTTCTGCTCTTCGGGGCAGCAACAGTTGCGGGTCAGGAAAACTTATGTGTGGGAACGGTGAAACAATTCGGTGTGGATTTGACGGAAAACAACGGAAACGGAACGCCCGGTTCTGTTTATATCTGGCAATTCACAAGCGGACCTTTTGCAGGAACCATCACGCCGATGACCGCTTCGGGAAATCAGGTTGAAATTGACTTCGGGGCTTCCCCTATTGGGAATTACATCCTTCAGGTTACCGAAAATCAAAACGGTTGTCTCAATACCCAGCAAATGGATATCAATCTACGGAATGAAATCGATTTGAATGAACTGAACGACCTTTACATCTGTCCGGAAAATGGCAGCGTGACTTTCAACGCGGGATTTGGATATGATTTCTATGCTTGGTACGATGCAGACGGCGAACTCCTTGCTGATACCCGACTGCTGACCGTGGATGAACCCGGAATTTATATTTTGGAAGTGACCCAAAACGGCTGTTCGGCTACCCAGACGGTTGAAGCCATCCCGATGGACTTCCCGGTTTTTGTGGTCAATACCGATGTTTACAATACGATTGTCATCGAACACATCGGCGGGAACATTGAAAATCTGGAATACCAGTTGGAAACTATGGACGGTCAGGTCATCAAACCTTGGCAGGTCGGAAATATATTTTACGGCGTGAGTGAAGGTTTTTACATTGTGAGAATCCGTTCCTGGGACGCAACTTGTTCCACTTACATCACCGCTTCCACGGTGAGCATTCCGAACACCATCACACCTAATGGTGACGGATACAATGATTATTGGGATTTGAGCCGACTGCAAACTTATGCGCCAAACGCAAAAGTTGAAGTCTATGACCGCTACGGTAAATTGATCAAAGTCCTTACACAGGAAAATAATTTCCGTTGGGATGGAAAATACAGCGGTAAACCGGTGAATTCAGCGTCCTATGTCTATATTCTATACTTGGGCGAGGAAAGAATTACCGGATATTTATTGATTAAAAATTAAATTCAACAAAAAAATGAAGTCCGGTTAAGCAATTAACCGGATTTTTTTATGCTCATTTCACCAAAAAGAAAGGATTTTTTATGTGTGGATCCAAAATTCCATGATGAAAATGAAAATCCCCATGGCCAAAATGAAATAGGCAAAATATTTTTTGAGCCTTTCGCTTTTGATAAACTTGGAAAGATAGCTTCCCAAAAGGATTCCTATAAAAGAAATAATTACAAAGATAGATAGAAAGACCCAGTCGATTTCCAAATGGGTAAAATCTCCCAAGAAAAACCCCATCAGTGAATTCATGCAAACGATGACCAACGAAGTGGCGACCGCCCTTTTGATGGGCAATTTCGTGATGAACATCAATGCAGGGACAATCAGGAAACCACCGCCCGCGCCTACCAAGCCCATGAAAACCCCGGTAAAGAAGCCTTCGCTGATGATCAGCGGGTGGAATTCGGGTCTGCCCTTGGTTTTATTGGAAATTTTGTATTTGGTTTTATGCAAAACCGAATAGGCCGAAAACAACATCAACAAGGCAAATAAACCGAAAATAAACATTCTTCTCGTCAATCCGAATCCATTCAGATGAAACAGCACTTCGGGCAGCGAAGGAACCAAATACCGGCGGACGAGCGTCACACCCACCACAGCCGGAATGCCGAACATCCAAACCGCTTTGAAGCTCACCAAATTGCCGAAAACCTGACGAACGCCACCTACAAAAGCCGTGGCTCCCACGATGAACAGCGAATAGGCCGTTGCTACTTTTTCGTCATAATGAAACAAATATGCTAAAATCGGAACGGAAAGGATGGAACCGCCACCACCCATGATGCCCATGGTAAGGCCGATGAAAAGTGCAC
>JAEZDQ010000024.1 GCA_023433225.1 Bacteroidota bacterium
TCGATAAATTAGTTGGAGCATCACAAGGAGGTGCAGGATTACAAGCTGCATTTACAGCAGCTTCGCTGATACAATCTCCTGCATTGCCTGATATGGTTCTTGGCCCTGAACCTTGCAAATAAGTACAAAAGTTAGGCAAATTACAAACCGAAAGCAAAGGGTTGATTTCGACACGCAAAAATGAAATAGAGTTAGGGTCAATATTTTGCAAACCGGAAATATCGGTTAAAGAAGAGTTATTTTGAATTAGTAAATCTCCTACTATACTTGTCAAATTGCTTAAACCGTCAAGGTTGGTTAAGTTTTGGTTACTATTAATATTAAGAACTCCTCCTACACTGGTCAAATTGCTTATTCCGTCAAGGTTGGTTAAATTTGAGTTTTCATAAATCCCCAAGGATCCTCCTACACTTGTCAAAGCACTTAATCCATCAAGGGTGGTTAAGCTTAGAGAATCACTAATTCGGAGATATCCCCCTACGGTTTGCAAATTGTTTAATCCCTCAAGGTTGGTTAAGTCTTCGTTAAATCGAATCCATAAATTTCCTCCTACACTTGTCAAATGGCTTAATCCGTTAAGGTTATTAACCATATAGCCGATAGTCAGATTACCCGTAATTTCAGTGCAGTTCGGGTAGTTGATTGCAAAATCATCAAGCTGTGCTTGAAGGTGAAAGGACACATCTCCTTCAGGACACTGTGCTTTTACACCTAAAGAAAAGAAGGTTAGAAAAACAAAAAGCCAAAACTTTTTGAGAAAATCATTATTGGTTTTTTGAGAAAATTGAAATTGTTCCATAGTATTAAAAATTTTAGCGGTTGTGAGCGGAAAAGCCGAAAGCCGTCCTGAACCACAACCTCACAAAAGTAATTCGAAACAAAATTTCTGAAACATAATTGTTGCAGAGAGCCGTTTTTTGTTGTGAATGAAAAATTAAATGGAAAAATTAAATTGAGAGCTTACAAACTGTCTCTGTACAACTTTGAAACAGGGATTTCTTGGTCATGAAAGAAAATAGAAGTAGACGTTTTGTAGGTAATCTGGTTTTTATTGACTGCAAAAGAGCGGTGCACCCGAACAAAATTAGAATCCAGTTGCTCTAAGAAGTCTTTTAGGTTAATCCGTTTGGTGTATCGCTTCTGTTTGGTGACAATCTCCGTATAAGAACCTTTTGCCTCACAAAATAGAATATCATCCAGAAAAACATCGACATCTTTATTTGCCAATTTCAAAGTTATTTTAGGTTTCATCTGATGTTTAAGCCTTACTAACTCTAAAGCAGCAATAACATCATTACTTTTAAAAGGTTTAGAAATATACGAAATCGGGTTTGTTTTAACAGCTTCTTTTAAGGTTTCAACCTCTGTATTAGCAGTGATATAAATAAACGGAATGCCTTGTTGATTTAATGTATTCCCGAAGTCTATTCCGTTTTCGTTGTTTTTCAATTGAATGTCCAGAAAAACAAAATCCGGTTTGAGTTTCAGCAAATTGGAGGCTTTTTCAAGATTTTCGGCAACACCGATTACAGTACAATCGTTCGCCGTTAAAACATCTTCCAACTGTTCGGCAATCAATAATTCGTCTTCTACAATGATTACTTTCATACCTTTATTTTTGCAAAATAATAGAAACCGTTTTGATTTTCAATCTTAAAATCTGCTTCCAATTGTCGGGATAAAGTGGAAATTAATTTTACTTTTGAATTTTCGGGAATTCCCACACCGTTGTCTTTGAACTGTATTTCCAGATACTTATCCTTGATTTTTACAACCAATTCTATTTGTTTATTTTCTTGAATCGGAAAAGCATGCTTAATCGAATTTACGACCAATTCATTAATAAGCAACCCTATATACAACGATTGATTGGCTCCAATTTCAACAGAATCGATTTCTTTGATAACCTCAATTTTATTTTGAGTCAAAAACTCATTAAGATTTACCAAAATTTCTTCAATATAGTTTTTTAGCTGAACAGAATCCAGTTGTTCGTTCAAATACAACTGCTGATGTAAGGTAGCTATAGATTCTATTTTAGAAGTCAAATTCGCAAGACCGGTTATCTCATCATTTACATCTTTTTTTGATTCTCTAGTAGCTAGCGCAACAATGAGTTGGAGGTTATTTTTGGTTCTGTGATTTAATTCTTTTAATAAGAAGTTGTTATTATCTAAGAGTTTTTTTAAACTTTTGTTTTTCTTTCTAATATAGATATTAAACGATCCAGCTACAAGCAATAAGCCTGAAATTCCACCAATTAAAAATAAAAGTTCTGTTTGTTCAGCATTTTTTTTGTTTATTAGTGCATCCTTTTCTCTAATCTGATACTTTATTTGAAGATCTTTGTATTGTGATTCAGAATATTCTTTTTCGGCTTTCAAAGCTTCATCTACATTAAGAAATCTATATTTATAGTAATTGATACTATCCCCCATCATATAATAATTAGATGAAAAAGCACCATACAAATATATTTTTAATTGATGTAAACCCGTAGAATCAATCTGTATCAAAGCCTCTTCTAACAAGGCATTAGATTCTTTAAATCTATTGGTTTTTGTATAAAGTCGTGCCTTATTTATTCTAACACTGGTTTTGGTCTTTAAGTCGTCATCATCTACTAAATCTAATACTTTATCATAATATTTTTGTGACAAATCAAATTTACCTTGATTCTCATAAATAAAGGCAATTTCATGATGTAGAGTTATTAAATCCTCTTTAAAATTATGCTCTGTAGCGACTTCAATACCTTTAAGAGCTACAGCCAAAGCTGCATCTTGTTTTTCAGATTGATTATAATAAAATGCTTTACGATGATAATAATAAGAAATGATTTCTGGAGGAAAAGATTTGTCAGGAAATTTGTTTTCAAAGAATTCCTGTGCCTGCGTCATTTCTTCTTTCATCACATACATATTTGCAATTGTGATTTCTGTTTTGAATTCCAATACTTTGTAATTCTTTTTTTGGGCAAGATTTAAGGCTTCTAGCAGGATTCTATAAGTTTCATCGTATCTTAGTTGTGCTTGGTATTGCTTTGCTTTATTTAATAATTCTTCAATAGCAGCACTATCGCGATCGGCTTCTGAAAAGCCAATCAACGAGAAGATTAAAGCCACTAGACAAAACATTTTCTTCATGACCACTTAAAATGTACAGATGAACGGTCTATTATCTTTTATTTTGACGGCTCCTGAAGTAATAAGGAAAAAAACTTAACGTCAAAACAGTTTACTTATAATTGCTTATTCAGACTTGTCCCAGTCCAATTTGAATTCACAATCACTGTATTCCTCATCGACGGTAATGAATGTGTCCGGAATCTGATCGCTTACCCATTTCAAAAGCATTTCCTGTCTTTTGGAACTGATGGTCATGTTTTTCAAGCGGGAATAATCGGTTTCATAATTGATTTTATGGGCAGGGATTACTCGGTTCAATTGAACGATTTTCAGCACGGGCCGTCGGTCAAATTCATCTTCAAAAGTATTGGTGATTTCCCCTTCCTGAATGGAAGTAATCGCTGCGAGGGTTTTGGCGGGCAGTTTAGAACGTTCCAAGCGGCTTTCACCTGTTTGGGCATCGGTCAACCGGCCGGCGTTGTATTTGGTGTATTTGTCGATGGAATACCGGAATGCCAGTTCCTTGAAAGTCATTTCCCCTTTTTCTACCAAGAGCACCAGTGAATCCAGTTTGGACTTAGTGATGGCGATTTCTTCCGGGGTAGGGTTCAACTGGATCAGGATATGGCGGACGTCCACCTCCTGCCCTCTCCTTTTTTCCATCATGGCGATGTGGTAACCGAAATCGGTTTTGAAAGGTTCCGAGATTTCGCCTTCTTGTAAATTGAATACCACTGCATCAAATTCGGGCACCATCATTCCCCGCGTGACTTTCGTAATCAAACCTCCGTTGGAAGAAGAGCCGGGGTCTTGTGAATACAGAATGGCTTTGGTCGCGAAGCTGGAACCTTCTTCCACTTCTTTTTTGATTTGGGATAACTGGTCGATTACTTTTTGTTCATTCTCCGGGAATATTTCGGGCGCAACCACAATGTGGCTCAGTTCGACTTCTTCAGGGACATCCGGCAATTCGCTTTTGTATTGTTCATAAAACACGCGGACTTCTTCGGGCGTTGCATCAATCCCACGGGTAATCAGCTCTTGCTTTTCCTGGGCATAAGCTTGGTCTTTCATGATGCTGCGGAGTTCCTGTTTGAATTCAGCCATCGTATTGTAACCGAAAAACCCGAGGATTTCAGCTTCCGAACCTTGGGTTAAAAACCTTTGGATGGTACCGTCCACCTGTCGTGAAACACGGTCATCGGTGATATTGATCAAAGTATCTTCCTTGGCTTTGGTCAATAAAACTTTGTCGATTAATATGTTTTCCAGGAATTCACATTCATTTTCAATTTGAAATCCTTGTGCTTTTGCCTGGACATAATCGCGTTCAATATCGGAATCCAGGATGATTTCATCCCCCACTACCGCGGCGACGCCATCGAGTTTAAACTGGCCTTCCGGCGTAGGCTGGGCCCAAAGAATCGTGGAAACCAGCAAAGAGAAAAAGGCAAAAACATTCGGGTTTATTTTCATTTCTTGTATTTTATCATTATTAAGGAAACTAACGGTCTGGATGAATTTTGATTTTATCCTTGTTGAGTGCTTCCTTGTACAATTGGTTCTGTAAATCGCTGAGCAAATTTAACTTTCTTTTGTTAAGTAAAAGATTTTTTATGGTAGGTTTAACAAAATTATAGGGTGCTTCGCTTCCTTTGGGTTTCAATTGGAGGATTCGGACGAAGGTAACATCCGTTTCACCGGTAATTTTGACCTTTCTTCGGCGCAACAATTGGTCAAGGTTATCCCCTTCGTTCAAGGCGGGAATATGAGCGGGCAGAAGATCGACGCTGTACCAAAGGCTGTCGTTGTCGTGGTAAGGTTTTTCTGCTGTCAGCACCATTTTCATTAATTCATCCAGGTCTTCTTCTTTCCCTGAATTAAAAAGGCGCTCGGCTTTGGCTCCATCGGATTGGTTGACCGTAACGAACCGGAACTGAACGATGTCCTTGCTCAGAGGAAAGCTCTCTTTGTGTTGTTCAAAATAAGCTTGGATTTCGGATTCCAGAACCGAGTCCTTGATGTTTTTTTCAATCAGGTAATTATTATAAGCGTTGACCAATAAGTCCTGTCGGTATTCCACAATCCGGTTTTCGATTTCTTTGAGCGTCAACTCATCGATGTTTTCCTCGGCTTTATCAACGATGGCTTTCTTTTTCACCCATTCCTCGATGTAGGTTTTCACGAGTTTGGTGCTGTCTTCGGGGCTGACGTCACGGGGAAGAATCAAACGGATGTCGCGGTCTGTCAGGAAGTGGTCGCCGTATTGGACAACGATGTGTTCATCTACTCCTTTCTTTTTGGCAAATTCAAATTTGCCTTTGCAAGACCAGAAAACAAAAACCGAAACACCGCAAACCAATATCTTTTTCATCAATTTCATTTCAATAGAACGGAATAATTTGGTTTTCATTATCCCATTATTTTCAAAGCGGAATTATAAGCCGATTCAAAAGCCAATAAGTCTAAGC
>JAEZDQ010000036.1 GCA_023433225.1 Bacteroidota bacterium
GAATCGTAACAACCTTTTCTTTGGAAGAATAAGCGTTTGTTCAGGCAAAAGACTTTCTTTATCTTTGAAGAAATCAGTAGATCATGGCAAAACTCATCAAAGTCCATCCGGAAAACCCGCATGAAAGAGCGATCCAACAAATTGTGGAAGTTTTGAAAAACGGGGGGTTGGTCATTTATCCCTCCGACACCGTTTATGGTTTGGGGTGTGATATTACCAATCTGAAAGCCATGGAAAAACTGGCGAAATTAAAAGGTGTAAAACTTGACAAATCACAATTCTCTTTTGTTTGCAATGATCTGAGCCATTTGTCCCATTATACCAAACCGATTTCCAATTCCAATTTCAAATTGCTTCGCCGTGCTTTGCCCGGTCCTTTTACTTTTGTGTTGGAGGCTTCCAATAATTTGCCAAACAGTTATAAAAACCGGAAAACTGTCGGGATACGTGTTCCAAATCATCTGGTTCCTAAAATGATTGTGGAAAAACTCGGGAATCCCATTGCCTCCACTTCCATCAAGGACGACGACGAAATCATCGAATATACCACCGACCCGGAGCTGATTGCGGAAAAATTCGATAAACTCGTTGATTTGGTGGTGGACAGCGGTATGGGTGATAACCAAGCTTCTACCATCGTGGATTTGACCAATGAAGAAGTCGTGGTTTTACGCGAAGGCAAAGGCGATATCAATGCGTTTGTATAAAGCTAAGGATTGGCCTTAATCTATATTATAAAATTTACAAAATGAAAATTTTACTTTCTCCTGCCAAATTGATGTCAATGGAAACCGACGGCGAATGGAACAAATCCACTTCTCCAAAATTCATTTCCCAAGCGGAAAATGTCATGAAAAATTTGAGCGAGCGTACTCCCAAGGAAATTGAAAAACTCATGTCTATTTCAAGAGATTTAGCTGAGATGAACTCCGAACGTCATGCTCAATGGAAACCCAAACCGACCAAGAAAAAAAGCCTGCAGGCCGCGCTCGCATTCAAAGGAGAAGTTTACCGCGGTTTGGATGCCGAAACCTTGGATGAAAATGCGCAAGATTATTTAAACCAGAACCTTTTCATCCTTTCCGGCTTATACGGGATTTTGAAGGCGAGCGACCGGGTCATGCCTTACCGTTTGGAAATGGGCTCAAAACTGGATGTGAACGGATCCAAAAACCTTTACGGATTCTGGCGGGAAACTTTGACCGATTTTTTGAATTCCAAAATGAAAAAGAAAGAGCCTTTGTTGAATCTGGCCAGCAATGAATATGCAAAGGCCTTGGATTTTAAAAAGCTGAAAATGCCCAAAATCGATGTAGAATTTTATAATTATAAAGACGGCGAATTGAAACAAATCATGGTTTATTTCAAGCAGGCACGCGGCGCGATGGCAAGGTTTTGCGCAGAAAATAACCTATCCGAAATTGATGAAGTCAAAAACTTCAATTACAATGATTATGTTTTCGACGCTAAACTTTCTACGGACAATAAACTGGTGTTCATGCGGTAATCATCCTCTCAACAATTCGATTACGACCGTTGACCCCTGCATTTCAGCTTGTTGCAAAGCATTCATACCTCGGTTGTCTTCTATATTTTTATCTGCCCCGTTTTTCAACAATAAATCCACCAATCTTGTGTGGTTAAACATCACGGCAAAATGCAATGCAGTTCCGCCCGTCATATTGGTTTCATTCACATTTGCCCCTGCTTGGATGAGTTTCTCTGCCATTGCTTCATTTCCTTTGAAACAAACGCCCATCAACGCGGTATTGCCGGAACCGTCTTTGGCATTCAAATCCGGATTGAGTGACAATATAAAATCAGTTAGTTCCTCATAACCATAATAAGTTGCGAGCAACAATGGCGTGGAACCGCGTTGGTCTTTGGTGTTCAACCATTCAGGGTTTTGGCGTAAAATATCGCGTACCAAATCTATATCTTCACTTCGAATGGCATAAAAAAGCTTTTCCGTCATACAATTTCATTTGAGTATAAATCTACAAAATTTGTTTTAATACAAAATCCAATTCATCCGATTCCATCAATCCCGTCCATTGAAATACAATTTCCATATCCCGATTCAAGATAACCCAAGCCGGAAAACCCAATTCATCCGGAAAAAACGCTTTGGCAAAGTCATGGATGCGGTTCTTATTTTCAAATAAATATCCGTTGAACCGAAAACTATCTTTGGTTTCCGCATTGAATTTCACATAATAAAATTCATTTTCAAGTTTACCAACCAAGTCTTCATCTTTGCGGATTTTATTTTGTTGAATGGCACAAATCCCACACCAGTCCGTGTAAAACTCAATGACGATGTATTTTGGATTTTCAGTTAATTTATTTTCCACCTCATCCAAAGGAACGGATGTTTGGCCTTGCATTAAATTCGACATCGCTAGATAAATCAAAAGAAGCAGTATGAAGATTAGTTTTTTCATCAAAATAAATGATAACGGATGCCTAAAAATCCCCTTATCCCCTGTAAAGAAGCGTAATTATAGGAAGTATCGAAGGTATATCCGTTCGGGTTGCTTACCGGATCGTTCACATATTGGTCAAAAGAATCAAAAGCGCGCATCAAGGGGTCTTCAGAAGGGACAAAATCAAAAATATTTTTTACGCCCGCGTAAAATTCAATGCCGTTTCCGAGTTTTTTGGTCATTTGAACATTCGCAATGCAAAACCAAGGGGAATATTCGGGGCGATAGTCGTTGGGTAGAACAGGCAAACGCATCGGCCCGTTCCAGTTTCCGGTCAAATCAACCGTAAAACCCTTTGGGAAATGATAACTCATCACAAAAGTTCCCGACCATTCGGGCGCAAACCATTGTCGGTTTTTTGCACTCGTCTCCTTCCGATATACATCCATATAAGAAATGCCCATTGACGCGCGGAAAGGGAAATCAAAAAATAGATTCAGGTTCAATGAAACGCCTTGTGATACAGCGTGTCCGTCTAAATTCCCGTAAATAATCTGGTTGGGGTTTTCATCGTAGTCTCCGACAATCTTATTGGTAAAATAGGAATAAAACCCGGTCAAATCTACATCCACACTCATAAAATCAGTAGAAAAACGGGTGACGTAATTCAGGTTGCCGTTGTGGGATTTTTCAGGTTTTAATGCTTCCGAAATAACCACTTCGCGAGACCCGGTCAGTGCTGCAT
>JAEZDQ010000077.1 GCA_023433225.1 Bacteroidota bacterium
TTATTATGCAGCACAAATGAACCGAATCGGCAAGGACCGAGGCTGGTCGCCCTATACCCAAATGCAATTTGAAGGCGGAATGAGTCCGGAAGGTGCTTTGTTTATGGGGGATGCCCATCAAGTAGCAGAAAAGATGATTCAAACCATTGAAATGTTTGGATTGACGCGGTTTATTGCACACATCGATGTCGGCGGACCGACACACAAAGAAATGATGAAAGCAATTGAGCTTTATGGAAGCAAAGTCCTACCGGAGGTAAGGAAGGCAGTGGGGAAATAGATGATGAATCTATATATGCGACCCTTCCAGGGTCGAGTTCCGCCATCTTATTTGTTATAAATATTTCATCCCTCCGGGATGTTTATAAAGAATCCAGTATTGGCTGATTCCAGAGGAATCTGATATTTATAAATATGGCTTGGATATTGGTTTTCGAATCCGCAGAATTCGTATCAAACTAGTTCTGAGTTGATTCCGGAGGGATCCAATATTTATAGCATTGAATATGGTAATTGATTTTCGAATCCAGAGGATTCGTATATTTACATTCAATCAATCTTTAAATTTAAATGTCTGATACTTTTTCTCAAATCTATATTCAAATTATTTTTGCTGTCCAAGGAAGAAAAAATTTAATTCATCCGGATTGGGAAGATGAATTGTATAAATATATCACAGGAATTATTCAGAATAAAGAACAGAAATTACTAGTAATTAACGGAATGCCCGATCATATTCATATCCTTATTGGAATGAAACCAACTTGTAGGATTTCGGATTTGGTAAGGGAAATTAAGAAATCGTCCAATAGTTTTATCAATGAAAAACGACTTGTTCCCGGAAAATTCGAGTGGCAAAATGGTTATGGAGCATTTTCATACAGTCATTCCTCTTTGAATGATGTAATCAGATATATTCAAAATCAAAAAGAGCATCATAAAAAGATTTCATTCAAAGAAGAATACTTGACTTTTTTAAATAAATTTCAAATCGATTACGATGAGAATTATTTATTTGACTGGATATGAAGGAACAGCTTAAGTTGCATAGAAGCAATTTAGAAAGCCGTCGGAGTTTAATGCTTTTTATACGACCCTTCCAAGGTCGATTCCTTCACAAACGATTAATTTTGTTATAAATATTTCATCCCTCCGGAATGATTAATAAAGAATCCAGTATTGACTGATTCCGGAGGAATCAGATATTTATAGCATTGAATATGGTAATTGATTTTCGAATCCAGAGGATTCGCATATTAATGAAAATCCTCATAATTCTTAATTTCATTTCCTTAGTCTTAACCTTAAACTATTGCTTACCACACTTACGGAACTTAATGCCATTGCGGCTCCGGCAATCATCGGATCAAGTAAAAAACCATTAATCGGATACAATACTCCGGCTGCAATCGGAATCCCGATGATATTGTAAATAAACGCCCAGAATAAATTCTGTTTGATGGTCGAAACGGTTTGTTTAGACAATTTGATGGCTTCCGGGATTTTCAGTAAATCATCGGAAAGTATGGTCATTTTTGCAGACTCAATGGCGATGTCGCTTCCTTTTCCCATCGCAATTCCCACGTTGGATTGTGCGAGTGCAGCACTGTCATTGATTCCGTCACCTGACATCGCTACAATATTTCCTTCTGATTGCAATTCTTTTATGAAATTCAATTTGTCTTCCGGCAAAACACCTGCTTTGAAATGGTCAATTCCCACTTCTTTGGCGACAGCCGCCGCCGAAGCTTCATTGTCACCCGTTTGCATATACACTTTAATTCCCAGATCGTGTAATTGTTGAATGGCCTCTACCGAAGTCGGTTTGATGGTGTCGGAAATCGAAATTCCTGCAAAAATATCCGTTGAACTACTGAATAAAATAACTGTGCGGGCTTTTTCCAGTTCAGAATTAACCCAAAATTCGATTTCTGAATTCAGACTTAAATTTTGTTCCTGAATGAATTTCGGATTACCAATGAAATATTTTTCATTTTCATAACCTCCGATGATTCCCTTTCCGGATGCGTTTTGGATTTCAATATCGAGGAGATTCCTCGTGCCTCGGAATGACAATTCTTCGTCACTTCGAGCGGAGTCGAGAAGTCGTGTGTCCAAATGTTGAACAATCGCATCTGCCAGCGGATGTTCTGATTGTTTCTCAATAGAGTAGAGGATAGATTCTAATTTACTTTCCTGAATAGGCTCCGTCATCCTGAGCTTGTCGAAGGGCAGAAACCATTTCAACTCATTCACCACCGGTTTTCCTTCGGTAATCGTTCCGGTTTTATCGAGCACTACGGCATTGATTTTTTGGGCTGCTTCGAGTGCTTCCGCATCTTTGATCAGAATACCTTTTTCGGCTCCTTTCCCGACTCCGACCATAATTGCAGTTGGCGTTGCCAATCCCAAAGCACAAGGACAGGCAATGACCAAAACTGTAACCATCGCCAAAAGTCCTCGCGTGAAACCGTTTTCACCACCCAAAATCATCCAGGCAATCAAGGTAACAACTGAAATCAAAACCACCATTGGAACAAAAATCCCGGCTATTTTATCGACCAATTTCTGTACCGGCGCTTTACTTCCTTGTGCGTCTTGTACCATTTTGATGATTTGGCTGAGCAATGTATCGCCTCCGACTTTGGTTGCGCGGAATTGAAAACTTCCTTTTTGATTGATCGTTCCCGAAAAAACCTTATCGCCGGCTTTCTTTTCCACCGGAACCGGTTCGCCCGAAATCATGCTTTCATCGACAAATGAAGTCCCGGAAATCAGTTCGCCATCCACCGCGATTTTCTCGCCCGGCTTTACCATAATCGTATTTCCAACCTGAATGGATGCAATCGAAACTTCTGCCTGATGACCGTTTTCGTGAACAATCGTCACGGTTTTGGGTTGCATTCCGATGAGTTTTTTAATGGCCGATGAAGTATTTCCTTTGGCACGTTCTTCCAAAACTTTTCCCAATAAAATAAACGCAATCACCACACCGGCCGTTTCGAAATAAACGTGCGGTTCCAAACCACGACTGAGCCAGAAATCGGGAAATAATGTATTGAAAACACTGAAGAAATACGCAATTCCGGTACTCATCGCCACGAGCGTATCCATATTGGCCGATTTGTGTTTCAGCTGTTTCCAAGCGCCCATGAAAAATTGTTTTCCAAATACAAAAACGATGGGAGTGGAAAGTGCCCACATAATGTAATTGGCATAAGGCATATTCATAAATACCATCCCAATCAAGATCAATGGAATGCCCAGAATAATCGCCCAAATGGTTCTGTTTTTTAGTTTTTTATAATTGTTTTGCTGAATTTCTTCCAAACTGTCTTTTGCTTCTTCGGACTCGTCAATCATCACATCATAACCTCCGGATTGCAATGTGGCTTTCATTTTAAAAGCATCGGTAATCGATGGAATGAATTCGATTAGCGCTTCGGTATTGGCATAATTTACCTGCGCATCGACCACACCGGGTTGCATTTTCAATATGTTTTGCGAACTGTTGGCACAACTTGCACAAGTCATATTCAAAACGGGAAAACGCTTTTTGACAGTGGGAACATCATAGCCGAGGTCACGAATTTTCTGGACCGCAAGCGGAATCGCTTCGTCCATATCTTTCGCAGAAATCTTTGCGCGTCGGTTGTTGAGTTCGACATTGTGTTCCGAGATTTCCGGAATCTCCGAAAGACCTTTGTCCACGATGAGTGCACAATGTTCGCTGTCCACATTTTCAAGAGGAATATATACGGAATTCTTTTCTGTCGCCATAACTTCAAATTTATGAAACAAATTTCGGACTTTAAATCGGGAAAGGCGTTACAGAACTTTGGGGAAGAGTTATATTATAATCCCTCCGTATTTGAAAAAGGTTAGATGTGCGCCCTTTAAAAATTCTGTAAAATCCATATTTGCATCAGCTTCAGAATTTTCTAATTCAAAATAATATACGTCTGGATTAACTCGGGTTGATAAAATATAATCTACTGATGTTGAGTCAACTGGGTTTTCAATTCGTTTAGGAATGGTCCAAAAAGAAAATCGTTTTATTTGAGGATTGGGATTTATTTGAGATAGTTCTTGTAAGCAACAGAGATTACCTCTTATTTCAGTTGGAACAAATAATCCATTTTCTAAAATTTGAATAAATTCATCAGATAATGGTTCTAAAAATTCAATTTCTGTTCCGTCAATAATAGCTTTATTTTCAAATAATTGAATTTTGTCTTTGGTAATTTTAGAATATTTTAAATTCTCATCATGAGAATCAAATACTTTTTTAAGCGGATTATAGTATGCAGAATTATCATTAATCTGAGCAAATAAAACATTGTTTAGAGAAATAAATAAGATTAAAATTTTGAAGTTTATTTTCATTTTAGCATTTGTTATAATTTATAAATCATCAATCCCTTTCCTTTCCGAATTCCCTAAATTTTTAAATTCCGTGGGTGTGAGTCCGGTTACTTTTTTGAACTGGGCAGAAAGATGTGCTGAACTGCTGTAAACCAGTCGATAAGCGATTTCTTTCAAACTCAATTCATCATAAACCAATAATTCTTTTGCCTTTTCAATCTTTTGTAAAATCGCAAATTGCTCAATGGTAATTCCGGTCGTAGCCGAAAAAAGCTTGCTGAGTTGCGAATATTCTTTGTTCAACTTTTTAGACAGCAATTCCGATAAATTCAGGTTTTCTTCCGATGAATTCTGGATTTGTTCAATGATGATGGTTCTAATCTGATTAATTATGGCCGAATTTTTATCGTCCAATAATTCAAAACCCAATTTTTCGATTTTGGATTTGAATTCATTTTTCTGATTTTCAGTGAGTCCATCGGCGATTAAAACTTCACCCAATCTTACTTCAATCGGATTGATTTTCATTTCGTCCAAAACATTTTCCACCGCCATCACACAGCGCGGACATACCATATTTTTAATCTGGAGTTTTTGCATACAACCAAAGTTAATAAAAAACCTTGTCACTTCGAGAGCCTCAGTGACCGGGAAAACTTCGTGACTGAAGTGTTTCGGAAGTTGAGGCTCTCAAAATGATGGCTGAGGTTTCTCGAAATGGTGGCTGAGGCTCTCGAAATGGTGGCTGAGGCTCTCGAAGCCACTATTTCAAATCTCTGTAAGCAATTGCAA
>JAEZDQ010000066.1 GCA_023433225.1 Bacteroidota bacterium
CCCATCGGCTTCATCATCCCGAATGAAGACCAGAAATCCAATGATTATACACATTTGGAAGAGGCTTTTCGTCCGTCTCATGCAGATTATACTTATCAAAATAAATACGGCATCCGGGACCATCGGGGAGGCGGCAGGAGTTCTGCGCGCGAAACCGCCAATTGGGTAGTGGCCGGAGCGGTTGCCAGACAATTCCTTCCGGGGATAGAAATTCATGCTTATGTTTCTTCGGTGGGTGATTTGTTTTTGGAAAAACCTTATCAGGCATTGGATTTTTCCCAAACGGATTCCAATTTAGTTCGTTGCCCCGATGAGCAGACGGCCGAACAAATGATTAAAAAAATAGAAGAAGTCAGAAAATCCGGTGATACAATTGGGGGTACGGTAAGCTGTGTTTTAAAAAATGTTCCGAGAGGTTTAGGCGAACCTATATTTGACAAGCTGCACGCGCAGTTAGGGAAAGCGATGCTAAGCATCAATGCGGTCAAAGGGTTTGAATACGGCAGCGGGTTTTGCGGCGCGCGGATGAAGGGTTCGGAACACAATGATCTGTTCAACCCGGACGGAACCACCCAATCCAATCTTTCCGGCGGGATCCAAGGCGGGATTTCCAACGGGATGGATATTTATTTTCGCGTGGCGTTCAAACCGGTGGCGACACTGATGCAGACACAGGAAACGATTAATTCAAAAGGAGAAATGGTAGAGATGCAGGGCAGGGGCAGACATGACCCGTGTGTGGTGCCGCGCGCCGTACCGGTTGTGGAAGCCTTGTCGGCGATGGTTTTGCTGGATTTTGTGTTATGGGATCAATCGAAAAGATTTTGATTTAACAAGAACCCGGAAGTTAGGTGGCAAGCCTTGTCAAGGGTTTGAAACCTTGACAAGGCGGGGTTAGGATAGATTCTCGGGAGAACCTTGGTCAAGAAAAGGGTTTTCTTTTAATCAGCTTGGTAAACTGATGAGGGGCGAGGTGATGTTTTCTACTTTTTCCATAAAAATTTTTCCACGTAAAACGCTTTGAATGGTTTTGGATAGGTTTTCCACGAAGGAATTCCTGAGATTTGAATGGTGGTAAACCAAACTTACCTGGCGGGTAGGTGGAGGGGATTCGAAATAGCGGATATTTTTTTTGAATTCGGCGGGTAAATCTTCTGCCTGTAGCGCGGGGAGGAGCGTCATGCCGTAACCTTCGTTGGCGAGTTTTACCAAAGTACCCAAGCTGCCACTGTCAAGGCGGACGGGCTGGGTTTTAAGCTGAGCCGGTTCGCAAAGGTTCAAGACGTTGTTGCGGAAACAATGGCCTTCTTTGAGCAAAAGCAAATCTTCTGAATTCAGGTCAGCCGGACTGATCGTTTTTTTCGCATGAAGGGGGTGTGATGCAGGGATGTAGCCGACCAAAGGTTCGTAATACAAGATTTTTTCCACGATGGGGCTTTCATGAAGGGGGGTGACGACAATCCCGAAATCCAAGGTGCCTTCTTGGAGTTTTTGGGTGATTTCGTCTGTTTGTAATTCGTTGATGATCAGCCGTGATTTTGGGAAGGCTTTTTCAAAAGTGCGGTAGAAAAGCGGAACCAAAGTCGGAAGGACGGTGGGGATGACGCCGATGTGAAAGTCCCCTTCGATTTGTCCTTTTTCTTCCAATACCATGTGGCTCATTTTATGGGCTTCGCTTAAAATGACTTTGGCTTGTTCTACCACTTTTTCACCGATTTGGGTCAACTTGATGGGTTGGGTGGAACGGTCGAAGATTTCGATGTCGAGTTCCTTTTCCAGCTTTTGGATTTGCATGCTCAAAGTGGGTTGGGTAACGAAGGATTTGTCTGCAGCCAAGGTGAAATTTCTGAATTCCGCTACCGCCAAGACATATTGAAGTTGAATGAGTGTCATCTATCAAAATTTCTGATAAAGGTATTGATTTAATCGAAGTTTCAGAGCTTTATTGGCTTGGTTTTCGCATGTATTAAAGTGAAATTTGTCATTGAATCAAAAAACATCTAAAAAATATAAATTATGAAATTAGCAACAATCGGATTGGAGAAATCCAACAGCAAGGAATTATCGGAAGATTTGAACGTATTATTGGCCAGCCTCCAAATGTATTACCAGAATTTGCGCGGGGTCCATTGGAATATCAAGGGCGAACAGTTTTTCCAGCTTCACCCGAAATTCGAAGAACTTTATTTGGATGCACAAGAAAAAGTGGATTTGGTAGCCGAAAGGATTTTGACTTTGGGTGTAACCCCGCTGCATACGTTTGAGGATTACATCGAACAATCAACGGTGAAGACGGGGAAAAATATTTCGGATGCGCAGAAATCGGTTCAATTGGTTTTGGATTCGATTCAGGAATTGCTCAAAATCGAACGAGAGATTTTGGATAAATCTGCGGAACTGAACGACGAAGGAACGAACTCGATGATGAGTGACTTCATTACTTTCCAAGAAAAAACGGCTTGGATGCTCAAAGCTTTTTTGGGCGGAAAATAAGTTGACTTTTTCTTTAGAAAATTCAAATCCTTGTCCCTCTCAAGACAAGGATTTTTTCATTTATATCCATCGCGACGTCATAAATCCTTTTAATATGTTTTTTTCACAAAAGGGTTTTTTCCAGTTCAATGGCTTTGGGGAAAAGGATGTTGTTTTCCAGGTGGATGTGCAGGTGCAAATCGTTCTGGAATTCTTTGAGCAGTGCATAACTTAGTCGATAGGTCTCACAACCATCTTCAGGTGGCGTGTAATGGTCGCTGAGTTCTTCCATTTCCAGAAACCTTTGGCCTTCCGCTTCGTGGTCAGCCATCATGGCATTGACCGGGTTTTGAATGCTTCCGAAGGGAGCGGGCCGCAATTCGGTTTGTTCGTTTTGGGCTTTCACCATTTTCCGGATGTAGGGGAAGAGCATCAATTCCTCTTTTTTCATGTGCATGGCGAGTTCGCCTGCCGTTAGGATGAAACGCTCCCGGATTCCATGGAGTTCCGGATGGCGGTCTCCGTGTACATTGGTTATTTTTTCCAAATATTCCTTGAGTATCGGCGTTTTTTCTTCGACATAACGGTGGTGTTTTTTCTCAATGTAATCAGCCAATAAATCCAATGGCCAAGCATTGAAATTTGGTTGTGCCGAACCCATTTTGTCAGGCAATGAGGATAATTTATCGATGAGTTCCGCAGTATTTAATCCTGCCGACGCTGCGGCGGTGGCGACGCTCCGATTCCCGCTGCAACAAAAGTCGATGCCGTATGCCCTGAAAACTTCTGCCGCACGGTAATCTTTTGCAACCAATTCGCCTATGAGGGTGTTTTCATTTATTTCCATAACCTGAAATTTGAATAAATTTAAGGATATTTTCAGCCTAAATGGTACGGAATCATAATGATATATATCAAGAATGGGGATCAAGGAAGCAAATCCGGGTTGATGTCGAGGATGTTTTCCTGTTTGTATTTTTCGATGAATTCATCGGTGAAATGTTCGCTGCCCATGAGTTGATGGGTTTGAAGTATTTGTTTCAAATCCAATGATTGGTAAGCGTTCAACATTTCGCAGGACAAAGGCTTGTAAGAAAAGTGCCAAGGTTCATAGGCGAATCCTTTTCGCCCGGGCTTGTCGGTGTAAACCAGATGGAAACCGAATTCTTCCGAATGATTGTCCAACCACAATTTGAATTTCCGCCAACGGCCGCCTTCGTTAAAATGGGTTTCACTCAACGGGTTGGACGGAATCCCTTTGGTAGAGTCGATGATGTCGAGGTCTGTGCCCCAATGGTGGCGTGATGTGCCCGGAATGGTGCTGTATTCGATGATTTTTTCGATGGTTTTCTGATGGGACAAGCCTTGTTGGCGGAAGTTTTTGTATTTGCGTTCCCAGATTCCGTTTTGGTGCGAAAAACTGCGGTAACTTGAAATGACATCGATGTTGAATCCACTTTCTTTGGCGGCCTTTTTCATCCGGTCAAATTGGATGCGCGCCGGTTCACGCAGTTGAAAACCTTCCCCGAAAAGTACCGGTTTGCCTTTTCCGATGAGTTCTTCTTTTGAATAGTCCTGAAATAAATGAAAATCAAAAATGGGAGGCATAAGAATAAGTCCACCCGCCAAAGATGATTTTTTAATGAAATCCCGTCTGCGCATTTTAAGTTTATTAGCTTCGACAAGCTCAGCTTGACGTCGGTTAAATCAATTAGAACTTGAGTTTGATTTCTAATAAGTTCATTCTATAAAATTCAATCATCCATTCATTATGACATAAACCGTCATCCTGGGCTTGTCGAAGGATGTTTCAGGTGTTAAAGATAAAATAATTACACCATAGAAATTTGATGTTTTTCCTCCATGAATTTGAAAAACATGAAAAGTTTGTATTCGAAATCCAAACCATAATAAATCCGGTTGTCATAATCAATTGGCATTTCGTATATCTCAGGGTTTTCGCTGATGACACGACTGTTCCAAATCGTCACGTATCTTTGGTTTTTGTTTTTCAAATAATTCAACGAATAGGTTCCTGCAGAAGGTTGCATGGCCAGAAAGGATTCGTAACCCAAATCCAAAACGGCGAGGTCGTATTCTGCATACT
>JAEZDQ010000190.1 GCA_023433225.1 Bacteroidota bacterium
AAATCCGACTCGCCGGTGTATTCGGTATGTAAACCGAAAATCGTATTGCTTACGGGTTCCGAACCGAATTGCGCTTTTTGGGTCAAGGGTCGTTCTTGGTAATTGACCACGGTTCCACCCACCAAGAAGTTATCTGAAAAATGATGGTCCACATTCAATCCCATGAACCGTTTTTTCTGCATGTTGAAAGTGGATTGGTTTTCGAGGCTGATGTTAATCGGCACACCGGAATCTTTGAGTTGTTGGTTTAGAATCGTGACTTGGCCTAATTGATAATCCACCGTATAGTCCACTCCTTCCGTCAATTGCTGGCCGTTCGCGGTTACTTTTACAGAACCTTCCGGAACATTGAATGCGCCCAGTGGAATCCCGCCTCCGATTTCGCCTTTGTACCTTCCGGCGAGGCTGTATCGTTGCGATAACCTTTCGGCATCCAAGGTATTGGGCAATTGGTTGTAAATTTCATCAAAAACATAGGGTGAATTGGGGTCGCCCAATGTTTCCGCCAAATGCTCTCCGAATGGTTCCACCGTGGTAAATATGATGGTTCCTTGCTGTTGGTTCACGGTAATTCCCGGTACGAAGTCAAAAATCCCGTCACCGTAATAACCGTTTCCGCTTTGCTGAAGGTTTCCGTTCAGGTTGAGCCTGTCCATGTTCATCACCTGCAAGAGGGTTTGATCCTGAACCGGTGTATTGGGTAAATAATTAATGACTCCTGAAGAAGTCGGGCTGATGTCTTTGAATTCCACATTCATGATGAAGTCTTCCGGAGAAATCGAAAGCGCATTGATGGAATAAATATTTTTCATCATCAAATCCCACATCGGCGAACCGGTGTTTACGGTGGTATTGGGTTTTAATAATTTGGTAATCAACAATTGGTTTTGTTCATCGGACATTTCACCCACCTTATAAATCACGCCGGGCGTACTGTTTCGGGTATATTGTAAAGAAACGGCCAAAAGGTCTTCACCGTCCACCAATGGCTGATTCAAGGAAATATAACCCAATGAAGGATAGAAAGTATATTCACCCGGATCTAATTTCCGGACGTTTTCATTGACGATGTATTGCTCTCCTTCTTGGTAAATTTCCCCATTGTAGTCAAATCCACTCATTATAGTTCTCGCAGAACTTGCTTCCCGGATTCCCGGTTGAGTATTCACCGTATTGTAAAGCGGGCCATTGGTCGGGGTCCCGCCTTCTTCTCCCAAATCCCTTAATGCCAATATACTTCTTCTCAACTCTTGGTTTGCGCCACCTCGGTCAATCCTCCAGACTTCCAAACGCGTAATGACAATATCGCTTGAAATTTGCGGGTAATTAGACAAGGCATTGTCATAAGAATCCCGGAAAAACTGGCCTAAGAAAAAGTGGCGGTTGTAATCGTAGTCTTCTGCATAAACTTTATATTCCGTCAAAACGCCGCCGCCCTGAACGGTTATGTTTTTGGTTTCGGAACGTTGCTCCGAAAATACCATGGAGACATCGGTACGGCCGAATCTCAAGTCGGTTCTTACACCAAACAAAGATTGGGCACCGGTGATTAAATTCGTATTCAAAGGCATGGAAATATTACCGACCTCTATGTTCTGAACGATGTCGTCTTCACTGCCATCCTTCATGTTTTTCCACTGAAGCTTCATTTCATTTTCGAAACCGAATCCTGCTTGGGTATCATAATTAACCCTTAACTGAAGGTTCTCCCCTACTTTCCCTAAAACGCTCATCTGAATCCGTTGCCTTAAATCTACGGTCAAAGTATTTCTGTTTTGCGGAAGCAATTGCGGATTGTCTATTTTCTGGATGAATAAGCCCAAATCCAATTGCGCGGTTCCTTGAGGGATTAGTTGGATTTCATTTCCACCAAAAATGGTTTCAAACGCGCGCGATTTGATTTTAAAGCTCGGAATGATGCTTCCCGAACCTTCTTCTTCATCCCCGAAAGCATTGCTGCGGTAAAGGTTGTCATATGCCCTGGATTTTTCACGGTAATAGGAATTGATGTTCTGGTTTAGAATCAAATCCAAATACTCCTGGCTGGAAAGATAAATGGGTTCGGAAACGATGATGTTTCCAACTTTGGGCCACAATACATATTGGTTGTTTACAGGGTCGTAAACCACTTCATAGGTAATCTGGTTGTCTAAATATAAACCACCGGTTTCCGTTTCAAATGGGAAAGGGAGTGTGTCAGTTGGTTCAGGTTCCTGGGCATTGGCCATTCCGATAATTAATAAGAAAAAAATTACCGGAAACGAGCTTCTTATCATCCTCATGTATAAATAAAGCTGTTTCAAAAATTATATTCTTTTAAGCGTTTCTTTTACCAAGATATCTGCTCCTGCATCAGGATAGTCTTTTGATACAACTTCCATAACTTTTTCGGCGGTTTTCCTTGGTATTCCGAGAACGTCTAATGCTGATAACGCCTCAAATTTAGATTTATTTTTAGAATTATCTGAATTTAAGTTAAAATTAAATATTTCACCTTCTAATTTGTCTTTCAAATCAATGATTATCCTTTGAGCAGTCTTGGCTCCAATACCTTTTACGCTTTGGAGTTTTTTTGCATCTGCCTGTTCAATAGCCTCTCTTATTTCTTCAATTTCCAGCGAAGAAAGCATCATCATTGCGGAAGAAGGTCCCACGCCGCTCACAGAAATTAAACGTTGAAAAACTTCCCTTTCCTGTTTGGAATGGAATCCATAGAGAATTTGGGCATCTTCCCGAACGATGAGGTGGGTGAAAATCTTAATGTTTTCAACCTTCTCCAGTTTGGCGTAAGTATTCAGGCTGACGTGCACCCAATAGCCCACACCGTTGCATTCTACGATGAGGTGTGTCGGATGGGCCTCCGCTAATTTACCATTCAAATGTGCGATCATTTCTTTCGTTGTTGAGCATCCAAAACGGCGATGGTCGCCAAGTTCACGATTTCTTCAATCGAGGAACGCATTTGGAGGATGTGAATGGGTTTGTTCATGCCCATCAGGATTGGCCCGATGATTTGAGCGTTTTCAATCCCGCGTAAGATTTTATAGGATAAATTCCCTGCGGCAAGATTAGGGAATATCAGGACATTCGCACGCTTTCCGTTCAATTTAGAAAAAGGAAAGTTTTTCTCAATCAATTCTTCATTCAATGCGAAATCGGGTTGAATTTCCCCATCCACAATCATATCGGGAAACCTTTTGTGCAAAATAGCTACCGCCTCGCTAACTTTTTTGGAGGTTTCTGTACGTGCCGCGAAATTCTCAAAAGAAAGCATGGCGGTCACCGGTTGGATGCCGATGCCCCGAACCACGTATTCGGTCATCCGCGCGATTTTGGCCAATTCCTTTGCCGTGGGATTGTCATTAATGGTAGTGTCCGCAAAAAACAAAGGCCCTTTGTGGGTTAGCATCAACAT
>JAEZDQ010000116.1 GCA_023433225.1 Bacteroidota bacterium
TAATCAGTCGCTTCGGAATAATCATAATCAAAGGTACCGCCCATACTTCCATAAGAATGAAATCCTGAAAGCGAAGAGCAATCCCACTTCTCGTCGATGTCCGCAGGTTTTTCAAATTTATCGTCTACCGTAACGCCGAATTCTTTTCCGTTCTTATAAACGCTTTGCATAAAATACGCCCAAATGGGCAATGCCGTGGCAGCACCCTGCCCTCTCGCGATTCCTTGAAAATGCGCAAAACGGTCTTCACAACCGACCCAAACACCGCCGACAAGGTTGGGCGTCATCCCGATGTACCAACCGTCCGATTGGTCATTTGTCGTTCCGGTCTTGGAAGCCACTTCGCTGGTAATTCCGTATTTCGACCTTACCCAGCTCCCGGTTCCGCGGTCGGTTACGCCTTTCATTAAATCAATCATGGCATAAGCCACGTATTCATTGATTACTTCACGGGTTTCTGGTCGGAAATCTTTTAGGGTTCTTCCGGTTTTGTCTTCAATTCTGACGATTAATTCCGGTTTGATGTAAATCCCGTGATTGGCAAATGCGCTCATGGCTCCCACCATTTCATAAACGGTTAAATCGGCAGAACCCAAGGAGATGGTATAATCTTTCGGGATCGGGCTTTTTACGCCTAATTCCCTCGCCAATTGAATTACAGGTTCCACCCCGGTTTGAACGATGAGGCGGGCGGTGATGACATTGGTAGAAAAGGCCAATGCAGTCCGAAGGTCTTGCGACCCGCCATATTTTCCGTTGGCATTCCTCGGTTTCCAGTTCCCCACGCTGAAATGGTCATTGGAAACAGTATGGCAGGGGGTATAATTCATTTGGTTAATGGCGGTAACATAAACAAAAGGTTTGAACGTAGAACCCACTTGCCGCCGAGCTTGTTTCACATGGTCAAATTTGAAGTAATCCCAGTTGATTCCGCCCACCCAGACTTTGATGGTTCCGTCTTTGGGGTCCATCGCCATCATCCCGGCCTGTAAGATATGCTTATGGTATTGGATGGAGTCCATCAACGACATATTCTTTTGGTATTTCACGCCGTCCCAAGTAAATATCTTGACTGAATCCCGGGTACGGTTGAATTCCGCAAGGATTTCCTCCTCCGACAAATCTTTGGATTTTAAGAATTTGTAATAGTTTGTATTGCGCATGGATTTTTCAAAGATGCGTTGCCTTTTGTCATCCGAAATCCCATAGAAAGGTGCACGTTTATTGTTTTTCTGTTCTTCAAAAAATGTTTTCTGAATGGTTTTCAAATGTTTTGAAACGGCATCTTCAGCCATTTTTTGCATCCGAGAATCCAGTGTAACGTAAATTTTCAGCCCGTCTTTGTACAGGTTGTATTCTTTGCCTGTTTCCTTTCCCAAGCTGTCCAGATAAGTTTGAATTTCCCTTCGCAGCGCGTGTTTGTAGTAAGCAGAATAAGATTCGCTGATGGTATTGATTTCTTGTTGGTCTAAACCAAGGGGTTTTTCTTTAAGGATTTTTGCTTCATCAGCAGCTAAAAGATTGTATTTCACCATTTGATTCAACACGATATTGCGTTCCCGTTTGGCATTTTCCGGATTTCTGACAGGATTGTAATAGACCGGGTTTTTGAGCATCGCCACCAACATTGCGGATTCTTCTATCGTCAGTTTGCTCGTGGTTGTATTGAAATATACTTTCGAGGCCAATTCGACTCCGTTGGCATTGTAAATGAAATCAAATTTATTGAGGTACATCGCGATGATTTCATCTTTGGTGTAACGCTTTTCCAGCTCCACAGCAACCACCCATTCTTTTATTTTTTGTTTAACTGCTTGGATTTTATTTTGCGCCCTCGGGCCGGTAAATAATTGTTTCGCTAATTGCTGGGTGATGGTACTGGCACCACCGGATTCACCTGCTGAAGTGATGGCCCGCAGGGTACTTCTGGCATCGATTCCCGAATGGTCACGGTAACGGATGTCTTCCCTCGCTAAAAGCGCATCTACCAAATGTTGCGGTAAATCGGCATAGGTAACGGGAATTCTTTTCTCGGTTTCGAATCGGTCCAACAAAACCCCGTCTGAAGAATAGATTTCAGACGAAACGTAGATGTCCGGATTTTCCAAATCGGCGACATCGGGCATTTCGCCCAATAATCCTTTGGAAGTACCCCAAAACAAGAGAAAAATCCCGATTAACCCAAGTACAAAAAAGCCCCAGGTATAAATTAAAATCCTGCGGAGCGAATAGGGCTTTTTCTGCTTTTTTTCTGTTTTTTGCACAGGTTTATTTTGTTTGATCATTGTGCTTGGTTTTTATCCACAATTAAACTTATATCTTTAATTCCAATTAAATTTTCATCGCGCATTCCGTGCCAGACTGAAAGTTTGTATTGGCCGGTATCTTTCAGGGAAGCATTTTCACGGTACACCAAGTAGAGTTCTTTCAGGTTTTGTCCTTTCCCAATCCATTCCCCGTCGGGGAAAGCAAGATAGTATTGCAAAGTATCGATAAATTCTTCTCCTTTCGGGTTGACGAGTTTGGTGAAAATATAGAAGTTGCTGTACGGATAATCATTTGAATTCCGGGAAAGAAATAAGAAGTTGTAATGTTGCGCGGTATCTTTAATTTCAAAATTGAACGTGAGCGCAGAATCTTTGTTCCACTCCTTTCCGACAGGTTTTTGCTCCTGGTAAAAATGAGGAGATTCACATTGGGTAAAGAAAAAACACACCACAATGAAAATCCCGTAAAGATTAATTTTTGTCGTTTCTGTTTTGTGGCCCACGCTTATTTTTGTTTTGAGATGGATTAGTCTTCGGATGGTTTCTTTTGGTTTTTGACTGGGATGCGGGTTTAGGCGCATCGCTGTTTTTGGGTTCCTTTTTTGAGTCGGGTCTTTGTGTGTTTTTCGGTCTTTGCCCTGCTGACTCACTTTTAAAATTCGGATTGGGTTTGCCCGGTTTTTTGAATTTTTTATTGCGGTTTCGGTTTCTGGATTTTTTCTCAAACCGCTCCAATGAATTTTCCTCAATCACATCCGTAAATTCTTTTTTGGTTTCCACCAAATCTTTTGCCAAATCTTCCAATGCGGGTAATTTCTGTCCGGATTTACTTTGTGAAATGAATTCATGGGTTTGGGTTACCGAAAATTTATGCCAATTCATCCCCCGATTTTCATAGGTGAACCACATTTCTTTCTTGAAAACATCGACTTTAATGCAAACCGCTGTTCCCTTTTCGGTCTCGAATGTGGATTCCATGGAAGGGAACTCGTCCAAGGCATCCAAATAAGAATCTAGTTCATAGTTCAAGCAGCATTTCAATTTCCCACATTGACCCGCGAGTTTTTGCGGGTTGATGGATAATTGCTGATACCTTGCAGCGGACGTATTTACCGAACGGAAATCCGTCAACCAAGTGGAGCAACACAATTCTCGGCCGCAGGAACCGATTCCGCCGACTTTTGCAGCTTCTTGGCGGTAACCGATTTGTTTCATCTCAATCCGGATCCCGAATGCGGCGGCGTATTCCTTGATTAACATGCGGAAATCCACACGCCCTTCGGCAGTATAATAGAAAATCACCTTGTTACCGTCTCCTTGGTATTCGACATCGGATATCTTCATTTCCAAACCGAGATTCACGGCAATCCTCCTTGCGCGCATCATGGTTTCTTTTTCTTTGGCCTGAACGGTTTGCCAAGTTTCTATGTCTTTTTCGTTGGCTTTGCGGTATATTTTTTTGACGTCTTCCGAATTTTCCGACAGCCGCTTTTTTTTCATTTGGATGCGGACCAATTCGCCGGTCATGGTTATGACTCCGATGTCGTGTCCCGACTGGGCTTCTACGGCGACAATATCTCCCACGCAAAGCGAGAGTTGGTTTACGTTTTTATAATATTGTTTCCGGTCATTTTTGAATCTTACCTCCACACAATTGAAACCTAACTGGCCATTTGGTAAGCGCATATTGGACAGCCAGTCGAAGACCGGCATTTTTCCGCATCCTGAGCCTGCGCCGCAGGCACCATTATTATTACATCCTTTAGGTAATCCTGTACTGCTTGTTCCACAACTTCCACAACCCATAATCTACATTTATTTGCAACGTACAAAGATAGAAAATTTTGAAAGGAGCTCCGGGAATTTTTTATTGACCGAATACTTCCGAAAATGAAAAGGTAGATTCTAATTGAATTCCTTTCCCTGTCTGCATTACAGTAGCCAACTCTCGGTATGGGTCGTGTTCGAAAAAGAAAATGAAATTTTCATCTGCCGCTTGTTGTAGAAAGGCTTCCTTTTCCGCAATCGTCAATAGCGGGCGTGTATCGTAGCCCATCACATAAACCAAAGGGATGTGCCCGGCAGTTGCCACCAAATCCGCTACAAAGACAAGGGTTTTCCCTTTGTATTTTATCATCGGTAGCATTTGCTTATCGGTATGGCCGTTTACAAACAAGATATCAAACCCCAAAGGAGAGTCAGGCAAGATATTCCCTACAACAGGAACTTCAATAAAATTCAATTGTCCGGATTCTTTCAGGGGTAAGATATTTTCCGATAAAAAAGAGGCTTTTTCTCGCGGATTGGGTTGGGTTGCCCACAGCCAATGGTCTGGATTGCTCCAATATTTTGCGTTCTTAAAACTGGGTTCATAAGCCGTTTTGGAAGCGTTCCATCGGACCGCACCGCCACAATGGTCAAAATGAAGATGGGTCAAAAACACATCCGTAACATCATCCGGGCTGAATCCTTTTTGAGCCAAGGATTTCTCCAAAGAAAAGTCACCCCAGAGATCGTAATATCCGAAAAATTTTTCGGTTTGTTTGTTGCCAATTCCACAATCGATTAAAATCACACGGCCGTTGTCTTCGATCAAAAGAGCCCGCATGGACAGTTCAATTTTATTTTGGTTGTCGGCCGGATTGGTTTTTTGCCAGATGCTTTTGGGAACGATTCCGAACATCGCTCCGCCGTCCAGTTTGAAATTTCCGGTTTCGATGGGATAAAGTTTCATGCAAGGAAGTTATTTTTGTCCTACAATATTACGAATTTCGAAAATTGGATTCCGAAGTTCGAGAAAATTAGAATTAAATTTGCCCCATGCAGAAATACCTGATTGTCGGTTTGGGGAATATCGGAGAGAAATACCGTTATACGCGTCACAACGTCGGTTTTTTGGCTGTTGAGGAACTCGTCCGGAAAATGGATGCCAAATTCGCTGCTTCGAATTTTGGCGAGGTTTCCCAATTTAAGTATAAATCCAGGCCGGTAACGGTTTTGAAGCCCAATACCTATATGAATTTAAGTGGGAATGCGGTGAAATTCTGGATGGAAAAAGAAAACATTCCGCTTGAAAATATTTTTGTCCTGACCGATGATTTGAATTTACCGTTCGGAACAATCCGAATCCGGGGAAAGGGTAGGGACGGCGGGCACAATGGCCTGAAAGACATTCAAAACAAACTCCAAAATCAAAATTACCCGAGGTTGAGGTTTGGTGTTGGGAATGAGTTTGATACAGGGAATCAAATCGATTATGTATTAGGGAATTGGAGTGAAGAAGAAGTTGTAAAACTGCCTGAAAGGTTGAATTTTGTCGCCGATGCTGTTTTATCTTTTATCTTTAGCGGATTGAACAATACGATGAATAATTTTAACGGAAAATAATGAAAACAATTTTTCTTATCAGCAGCATTTTGATGGTTTTGGTGAGTTGCGAACAGCAAAATGCCAAAGGCGAAATCAGTTCCGTCAATGAAGTCAATCGAATCGATTTTACGGATGAAGAAAATGTTTTGCTCGATGTGCGTACACGAGAGGAATTCGAGGCGGGAAATATTCCGAATTCAATCAATATTGATTACAATTCCGATGATTTTGATTCTTTGGTTGGGAAGTTGGATCCGGAAAAGACTTATTATGTTTATTGCCATTCCGGCGGGAGAAGTACCAAAGCCTGTTCAAAAATGGAGGATGCCGGATTCAAAAACCTGGTGAACCTCAAAGACGGTTATTCGGAATATAAAAAATAATTTTTGGGCTTTCTCTAAAAATGCAGCAAGCAAATCCTGAAATACTAAAAGAATTGGTCATCCACGAAATGCCTTTCGGGAAATACAAAGGATGGAAACTTTGCGATTTACCGGCTTATTACCTCGAATGGTTCGCAGCCAAAGGGTTTCCGCCCGGTAAACTCGGCATGCAGCTGGCTACGCTTTATGAAATCAAGACCAATGGGCTGGACAACATTTTGGAAAATCTGAAAATACTCAAGCAATAAAAAACACCGAAAGCAATACCTCCGGTGTTTCTATATTTTATGTAATATTCTATTTTCTAATTACTTTGGTCACTTTGGATTTTCCGTCTGCTGTTTTTATTTTGATGGCATAAACTCCTTTTGGCAAACTGCTTAAATCTATTGATGAAGCATCTTTTGCTTGTTTCAACAATTGGCCGTTTAAACCAAAAACTTCAATTTTGGAAATTACCATATCGGATTGGATGTGAAGCATTCCGTTGGTCGGATTCGGATAAATGGAGAGATTATTGACATTCAAATCCGAAACGCCCATGCCTTCATCCTCTACCAAAATATTTTGTGCATAAGCCCTGGAAACACCGTTCCTTTCTTCCGTCCAAACCGCAATGCTTTGGCCGTCGACATTTTGGGTAAAATCATAACGCCCTTTGTTGCCCGTACTTGTCGCAATCATTTGGTGCTCTTCATCCCATTCGAATTCTCCGTTTTCATCCAGGAAAACTACACCAAGCTGTATCGAATTAACTCCGTTGCTGATTCCATTTGAAAACAAAAACAACGGCTTGTTGTTGACCAATTGTAGATCGCCGACACTGATGTAGCTGTCTGCATTTACCGGAAATACGGTTTGCCCGAAAATGTCTAACAATTGTTCGCCCGATTCTTTGTCGAATTTCTGAACGGATTGCCCGTACTCCGACTGGTTGGTGTTGCAGATATTCGCTGTGGCCCAGATGTAAGAGGAACCTTCCTCAAAGGCAATGGTCGTCGTCATTTCAAAATAATTGTCATCGGTTCCGAAATCTGCGCCGTCCGCACCCCAAGGCAAAGTCCCGTCTGGATTGATCCTTTGTAAGAAAGAATCAAAACGCGAACCGGTTGATCCATAATAGCCTAAATAAACGATGTCGCCGTCCTGAACTACAGGGTACCGACGGTTGCCCATCGTTGTTTGGGTGGAAATTTGTACGCCCGAATCCCAAACCGAATTTCCATCTTCATCATAACGTTGTGCCCAAAGAACCGAGTCCACACTCCATGTAGTCGGTTTGGTATGAATCAGTACGATAAAAGAACCGTCCGATAGTCCGGCCAGTTCCCCAACGGAAGAGAAAGGGCTGCCAGGATCCGGAGAATCAACCTCCAGAGCCTCGTCCCAAACTTCGTTGCCATCAGCATCATATTTCATCAGCATACCTTTTCCGGTGCCGACCCATCCGGCAATAACGCCTCCGTCGGGTTGGGGAAGTAATTTCACGTCCCATCCTTCGGCAATTGCGATTCCGTCTGCTCCGAAGAGTTGTTCGCCCGAAGGTGAAATTTTATTGACATAGCCGTTGCCATCATTGGTCGCCGTAAATCCGATGTAAAGGTTGCCCTCGGCATCGACGGCTTGTGAACGCGTGGCAGTCCAAGTTCCGTTATCGGCAACCGCATTGGCCAGAATCCCATTGGAGCCGAAAACCTGATTTCCGTCCTCATCTAAAAGTTGAACCCTCAATTCATAACCGGCACCTTCATCCCAGAATACTACATAAGTTTTCCCGTCATGTGTTCCAATGGATTGAATGTCGCTTGAAGTGGCATCGGCGACCAAAGTATTGACTGCATAATTTTCAGTCCACTGAGCCAAACTGAAAGTGGAGAGAAGAATCAATAATAATTGAGAAAAGTTTTTCATATAATTTGTTGTTTAAAGTTCATGGATGGAATGAAGGCCAAGCCGATAGAATTTTAAAGGTAAAAACATTTGCCTTAATTGCAAATTAAATTACAATAATACGCTTGGATTGGACATTCCGATAAACCCTATCTATTTATAGAAACATGGAATGAAACCTGTGTCCCTTGTAAAAAGGCTATTCGTGACCTAACCCCAATTTTGGATACGATGAATAATGTAGACAGTTATTTCATTTATGAAAACCATAAATTTGATATGAATACGTTTATTTCTTCTACAAAAAAAGAGACAGGATTGGTAAACCAGAATGTGTTGGCAGATTATGGTCAGGCATTTTATAATTCATTAAAGATGAGCGCCTATCCAACTTTTTTGATCATTGAAAATCAAGAAGGTAAAATCATATATATGTCCATTGGTTATAATGAAATAAGGAAAAACATGCTGATAGAGAAGTTAAAAGGAATATCAATAGAATAATCATAAAAATGCAGAAAATGAAGTTGTCTAATTGAACTTCCTACTCTGGTCTTATTTATACATCGAACTCCCGTCCAAGTATTCCCAAACCCTGTCGGGCAGCATAGGGT